>JBCDCL010000121.1:0-7691 GCA_039182175.1 Planctomycetota bacterium | reverse complement strand
GTACCAAGGTACGGCCCTGCTGATCCGCGCTACCGCATGCGGCTTGGCATTCGCGGCAGCGTGGGGCGTTTACACACTGCTGGCGTACCAACTGGGTGGCGAATGGCCCATCGATACGCTCGGCCTACCACAAATGGCGATCGCCGCCGTGGTGGCGATTGGCGTTGGCGCGTTCGCGTCCTACGTGTCACTCGACATCGATCCAGCCATTGGCGCCGTCCATTGCGGCCTTTATTTCGTGGTGACGGTGCTGCTGCGACTGACCATGGCCCTGCCGGCGTTGCCCGGGCTAGGTGATGGCTAGTCACAGTACGCTGCCACGTGTCTATCGCCAACGCGGGTAAGCGTTGGCAGAGTTCACCGTCCACTCCGTGTCTCTCGCCTTTGTCTGCCCTGCTAGAAATTCCCGAGATCGCTGGCCTAGCAAGCTCCAGTGGTTTGATTCGTATCCCGCCGGGGATCGATGTGCCGATCACGCCGCGAGTCCGGCAGTTGATCGATACGCGGGAGTTCCGCCGGCTATCGCAAATCAGTCAGTTGGGGCTGGTGGGGATGGTCTATCCAGCCGCCAACCACACGCGGCACGAGCATTCATTGGGCGTCTACCGCGCGGCAATCGACTACCTGACGCGGCTCGCACACGACAAACGTTTTGCCGCGTTGATCGAACCGGCCGATGCCGAGCGGTTTCTCGTGGCCGCATTGCTGCATGATCTGGGGCACTGGCCGTTCTGCCATCCGATTGAAGACATCGCCCTGCCGCAGGTGCCAGAGCATGAACTATTTGCCAATAGTTTTTTGCTAGAAGGCGAAGTGGCTGATGTGCTGCGAGAAGATTGGCAGGTGAATCCTCGCGACGTAGTTGCGTTGCTGTCGGGCAAGCCGAAGGATCGCAAATCGCGGGTGCTCAAGTCGATGTTGTCGGGGCCGATCGACGTCGATAAGTGCGATTACCTAATGCGAGACAGCCTACACGCCGGCGTGCCATACGGTCAGCAGTTCGACCGCCAGCGGCTGATCCGCAGCTTGTGCCTCAACGAAGCGGGCGACGGCCTGGCGATTACGGACAAAGGCAAAACCGCGGCGGAGTTGATGGTCTTTGCTCGCTACGTAATGTTCAGCGAGGTCTACTGGCACCGGGCCGTTCGCGCCGCCACGGCCATGTTGCAGCGGGCGTTCTACTTGCTGCATGATTCGCTCGATCTGGACAGCCTGTTCCGGATGACCGAGACGCCGATGACCGAGGCGATGCTCGCCGCCGGTGGCGATGGCCCTGCCCGCGAGCTGCTCGATGGACTCTTCGGTCCGACTCGGCGGCTCTACAAACAGGTGGCCCAGTACAGCTACTTCGAGTCGCCCGAGCTATACGGCCGACTTGCTCGCCAACCGTACGCATGGCTCACGCAGTGCAGCGAGCAGTTTGCCGCCGTGGCCAGCACGGCGTTGTCACGCGTCGTGGCGCCGCACGAGGTGCTCTTCGACGCGCCGCCGATTGGGCTCGAAGTTGAATTCAACGTTCAGGTCTACTTCCCCAAAGCAGCCACAGCGTCGGGCGCCGGGGCTTACCGACCGCTCGGCGATGTCTCGCCCGTGGTGCGAACGCTGGCGCGCGAGCAGTTTGACGACTACGTGAAACGGGTGCGGATTTTCGTTCACCCGCGGCTGCGTGACGATATGCAGTCGATCCGTTCACTGCCCGATTTGGTCAGCGAGGCGATCGACCGCACCGTTTGACGAGCGTTGATGGATTCAACAGCGGCGACATTTGGCGAAGTCAAACACTCTCGGAAAACGCCAGCGACTGCTTGGGCACCTCGGCCCGGGCGATTTCAACCGCTTGCGGCCGCGATTGATCTTCACACCGTGTGCGAAACGTCGCTAGTTCACGCTCGTACGTTTCTTGATTGATCGCGCCTTGCCGAACAAGCATCTCGCCAACCGAGGGGCGCCGACCGCTTTGCAGTTCCAGTAGCGCTACGACCTGTTCTTTGGAAAGCAGCCCGAGATCGACGGCGGTCTCGCCAAAGCGCTCGTGAGTGAAATCACTCTGCACGCGCAGCACGCGAAAGACATCGCGCACCGACAGCAGTCCACGCTCGATGGCAAGTTGCCCCAAAGGAGGCATCGCGGTTTGCTGCTCCCGCAATGCGGCCACAAACTGCTCGGCAGTCACCAGGCCTCGGTCGATTAGATAGAGTCCAAATTGCATGATCGTCTCACGTTTGCCACTGCCGGCGAGGATTTGAATTGGGTGTCACTCATGGCGGCTGCACACTTGGTGCGTTCTTGGGGCTAGAAAACGTAGGCCGTGGGGCTTACCGCCCGGGCATGAAGTGGGTGGGAAGCTCCCGGTTTTCGGATATCAGCACACTTCTGGCGGCTTCTGAGCGTTTTGCAGGACCGATTGAACCGCTCATAGCGGTCGCAAAATCCCTACGTCTGGCGTGACACAATCACGCAAAGCACAAGCGCGAAATATGGTTGGTGACCGCTCCCGTTAGCGACGCTTCGATTAGAGGAGTTGTGCATAGCTCACGCCCGAAGCGATGCAAGTCTTCGCGTGGAAAAGTTGTAGCGACTTGGTTTAGTTGGGCGATACGGTCATCTAGGAAAAGTGCAGTGACTTTGCGGTCGCAGTGCTAAGTGCTGTGAGGCCTAAATCGCCGACGACTTTGCTGCCCACGATTCCGCCCTCCCGTTTCCCTCCCGAACGTTTCCCGCCGAGCACGCCAATGACTTCGTCATGGCCCCGTTACTTGCTGTTTGCTGAATCGACCCAGAGTGGCCCCAAGGCGCCAGGGTGGCGATTCATGCTGCACGCTGTGGACAGCGACCACAGCATTGTCGCCAGCGATCACGAACCCGGCATGCGTGGCGACCGGCTGGCGTTGATGGCGGTGGTGCGTGGGTTGGAAGCGCTCGACCAGCCGTCGGCCGTCAAGCTGGTGACTGGCAGTAGCTACGTTCGGCGTGGCGTTACTCGTGGCCTAGCCGAGTGGTGTCGCAATGGATGGAAGTGGGAACGCTTCGGTCGACTGGTTGCGGTGCGAGACGAAGACCTGTGGCGCCGCGTTGATATGGCTATGGACTACCACCGCGTCTCCTGTCGTGGGTGGCGTCCCCTGGCCGACGCGGCGCCGGCCGCGACACAAACCAGCGGCTCACCGCGGCCTACGCGAACGAAGCCACCGCATCGCCTGCCACCACTGTCGGCCGCGGAGCGTGTGGTCGAGGGCGTGATTAACGAACCAGCTTTGTTGATTGTCCGTGGACGGCGGCGGCACGTGGTGGCGACCGAGTGGGCAGAACCGGCAGCAAAAAAGCTGGCGCACGCAGGCTGAGCGATAAGTGGCGGGCGTTTGGCGGAGCATCCGCGTCGAGAGTTTTAGGAACGACAACCGCTGGCGTAAATGCCGGCGTCAAAAGGAGTTGCAGCAGTGCAGACGCAGGTTGATTTGAACGCCATTGCTCCCCTGGTGCATGGCTACCACCAAAATCCGTTTGATGTCCTCGGACCTCATGCGGTGCAGGACGAGGGGCGACCAGCAACCGCCGTGCGGGCATTTTTGCCGCATGCACAGCGAGCTTGGCTGGTCGACCCAGCACACGGCCACTCGCGGCCCATGCGACGGATCCATCCGTCGGGGCTATACGAGGTGGTCTGTCCTACCGAAGATGGAACGCGTTACCGAGTCGATGGATCGAATTATGTCTTGCGAATCACCGATAAGAACGGCGCCCAGAGTACCATGCACGATCCCTACGCATTCGATCCTTTGCTTACGGATTACGATCTCCACCTGCTAGGCGAGGGGCATCACTGGCAGAGTTACGAGCGACTTGGCGCCCAGCTTCGCACCGCT
The DNA here is from genome assembly GCA_039182175.1 of Planctomycetota bacterium. Classification (GTDB taxonomy): domain Bacteria; phylum Planctomycetota; class Planctomycetia; order Pirellulales; family Lacipirellulaceae; genus JBCCQL01. The sequence goes on along the minus strand of JBCDCL010000121.1, from coordinate 3,828 downwards.
GATGGCGTGGACGGGGTAAACTTTGCCGTCTGGGCGCCCGACGCCGAGGGCATCAGCGTCATTGGCGACTTCAACGGCTGGAGCACCAAGCTTCACCCGATGCGGAAGCACATTCCCGGCGGCATCTGGGAGTTGTTCATCCCCGGCTTGGGCGAAGGGACGCTCTACAAGCTGGCCGTGAAGCAAAAGGGCGGGCGGATTGCCGAAAAGTGCGATCCCTACGGCTTCGCTGCCGAAGTGCCGCCACGCACTGCGAACATTGTTACGAATCTCGACAATTACCAGTGGTCCGACGCTAACTGGGTTGCAGAGCGAGAAGAGCGGCAAGGGCTCGATACGCCGATCTCCATCTACGAGATGCACCTGGGCAGTTGGCAACGCGATGTCAACGAGCCAGACCGGTGGCTTAGCTATACCGAGATTGCCCCCAAGCTGGTCGAGTACTGCCACAAGATGGGGTTCACCCATGTCGAATTGATGCCCGTCAGCGAGCATCCCTTCACCGGCAGTTGGGGCTACCAGACCGTTGGTTACTTCGCCGCGACGAGCCGGTATGGCTCGCCGCAAGACTTGATGGCGTTCGTCGATCAACTGCACCAGGCAGGCATCGGCGTGATTATTGACTGGGTGCCGGCTCACTTCCCCAAGGACGACCACGGTCTCCGGCGGTTCGACGGCACCGCGCTCTACGAGCACGAAGATCCTCGCCAAGGCGAGCACCCCGATTGGGGCACGATGATCTTCAACTACGGCCGGACCGAGGTGTCGAACTTCTTGCTGTCTAACGCGTTGTTCTGGCTCGACAAGTACCACATCGATGGCTTGCGTGTCGACGCGGTCGCCTCGATGCTGTACCTCGACTACAGCCGCGAAGATGGCGACTGGATTCCAAACAAGCACGGCGGGCGGGAAAACCTGGAAGCGATCGATTTCTTCAAGAAGTTCAACGAGGAAACCCACCTGCAGTACCCAGGCGTGCTGACGATCGCGGAGGAATCGACCGCGTGGACCGGCGTGTCGCGGCCGACCTACGTCGGTGGCCTCGGGTTCAGCCTCAAGTGGAACATGGGCTGGATGAACGACACGCTCAGCTACATGGCCCACGAGCCGATCCATCGCAAGTACCACCACGACGAGCTGACCTTCAGCCTGATCTACGCCTTTACCGAGAACTTCTGTCTGCCGTTTAGCCATGACGAAGTGGTGCACGGCAAGCGGAGCATGCTCGATCAAATGCCGGGCGACCTGTGGCAGAAGTTCGCTAACCTGCGGTTGCTGTACGGCTACATGTGGGCTCACCCAGGCAAGAAGCTGCTGTTCATGGGCGGCGAGTTCGGTCAGTGGAACGAATGGAACCACGATGAATCGCTGCAATGGCACCTGCTGCAGTGGGAGACGCACCAAGGCTTGCAGAACTATGTCGCGCACCTGAACCAGCTCTACCGTTCGGAGCCGGCGCTGCATGAAGTCGACTTCGATCCCAGCGGGTTCGAATGGGTAGATTGCCATAATCACGAAGACAGCATCATTAGCTTCCTTCGCAAGGGCAAAGATCCTGACGACTTCCTGGTGGTCTGCCTCAACTTCACGCCTGTGCCTCGCCATGGGTACAAGCTGGGTGTTCCCGAGGCCTGCTGGTACGAAGAGATCAGCAATAGCGACTCGGCCTACTTCGGTGGTAGCGATGTCGGCAATTCCGGCGGCTTGCAAGCGGTGCCGCAAGAAAGCCACGGCCGCCCCGCGTCGATCCAGGTTACGCTCCCACCGCTAGGGGCCGTTGTGCTAAAGCCGCGACGCTAGTTGGTCGACGAAGCGACGCGTTGGCGAAAGTAAGGCAACCACGCAGTCGAAGAAAGAGAATCCGCTGCGCAAGAGCGGGTTTAATCCACGCACGCTGTCCGCGAGAATTGACTCCAATACGCTCTGTCTAGTCCGCCCTTCGAGGCGGGCTTTCCCGACAGCCTTTTTGGAGTCGCACGCATGGACGGAACGATCTCTCGCTCGCACGGTCGAGCACGTGGGTTTTCACTGATCGAGCTACTGGTCGTCATCACGATCATTGGCGTGCTGATCGCGCTACTATTGAGCGCCGTCCAGTCGGCCCGCGAGGCGGCGCGACGAGCATCGTGCCAAAATAACTTGAAGAACATGGCGCTCGCGGTGCATAACTACGAGTCGTCACACCGCCGGTTGCCGCCCGGATCGACCGTCAACCCAATCAACGGCCGCAACGGGCTGAGCCTGCACGTTTCGCTGCTGCCGTACGTCGAGCACGAACCGCTGCAGAAGACAATCCAGACGCAGGTCGAAACCCTCCGCCAAGCAGACGCACTTAGGCAACCGCCGAATGTCTACGACTTGCAGGGCGTTAACGAAGTCGGCATCGAAGCGTACGAGTGCCCCAGCGACGATCAAGTGATCGACAATCGCAACGGCGGCGGCGCCTACGTCGGCTCGAGCTACGCCGGCGTGGCCGGTTCGGCAGCGGCACGGGGCGAGGAAGATGGCTACGTTGGCGATGACACCAGCCTGTGTGGCTTCGTCAATTTCGACGGCGTCTTCTTCCCCGGCAGCAAGATACGCGTCGCCCAGGTGACCGACGGGACGAGCAACACGCTGATGCTCGGCGAGCGTTGGTACCAGCTCCGGGCTTGGGCTATCGGCTCGTTCGTGCAGGTTGGCGCGATGCCGCCCAAGCGTAGTGGGCCGACCGAAGGCGCCTGCATGACCTCCTCAAAAAACATCGATACCCGGTACCCAGTCAATTCAGAGCCGGACGAAGTCGGCTTCTATCTTGGCCATCGAGACGAAGATCGCCCCGCGAAGCCCGATCCCGAAGAAAAGACTGTGACCTACAACAACTTGCCGTTTGGTAGCTTCCATCCAGGCGGCGCCAACTTCAGCTGGGTCGATGGGAGCGTCAAGCTTCTCAACGAGGAGATCGACGCTCAGGTCCTTACGGCCATCGCCTCCAAAGATGGCAGCGAAGTCCACGAAGAGCCGTAGGCCGCTGGGATTCACGCGTGGTGACGGACACGCAACGGCGGGCACGGGCACGTAGGTAGTCGGCGGGGGCCGGCGAACTCGCCCGGTGCGACCCGACTAATCCGCAGGGTTTATCTCACCGCCATCAGCGGAAGAACCCGGTTCTGCGGAAAAACACGGCCGATTGTCGCTGCTGGCACAGGCGGTACTCGATACCCCTTGCAGGGAAACCGTTCTGCAACGCCTGCGCCGGTAGTGATGACTGTGCTACGAGACTTCCTGCAACAAAGCCCCATCGCCTTGCTGTTTGTCGCCCTGGCGGCAATCGCCGGATGCCGCTGCCCGGCCTGCAAGTGCGTGCCGCCAACACCGGTCGCGCCCTGTTCATTCCAGCAGACGATGCCCGCCGAAGGGTCGGTCGACCTGGCCGCGTTGGTGCCCGAATGCGGCGAGCCGGGCGGGATCGAACCGAGCCCGTGCGACTTCCCCTGCCTACTGCCGGGGCCGACCGAATGCTACGAAACACTCGACGCCACAACTTGCCAGTGCAACGCAGCAACGAACACGTCGATCGCCAACGCCGTTGCACTGGAACGCCACTGGGCGAATGTCTTGATTAGCTGCGAGGAAGGATTGGTCGAGGAAGCCCTCTGCTTGACGCGGTCGCTGTTGGCACTTCAAGCGGCCGATCTGCGCAATGCGTCGGCCGCGACGGCGTTGACATCGTTCTACCTGTTGGCAGGGGTCGAAGCGCAACAAGACTATCTCGACCGCGGGATAAGCGAACTCGAAACGGCCATTCGTCGACTCGACAGTCTGAAAGAAGAGGGCCTGCCAACGCCC
>JBCDCL010000120.1:0-7718 GCA_039182175.1 Planctomycetota bacterium | reverse complement strand
TCGCACTTTCTCCGACGTGCTAAACGCCAGGGGTTGGAGCCCGGTGGCTTGGATACGCAGTAGGGCGATGTCTTTGTCGTGGTCGATGTACACCAGCCCCGCGTTGTACCGCTTGCCAGCATGCTCGACGACGACTTTTTCGGCGCGTTCCACAACGTGCGCGCAGGTCACCAGATAGCCATCCTCGGAAACGACAAACGCAGATCCACTGCCCTTCTGTAGTTCTGGCTCAGGCGAATTTGGCTGTAGTTTACGGCGTGTCTCTTCGTCGGCGGTGAGCGCTTCCCATGTTGGGCCTGCGAGCAAACGATAGGACCCGCTGATTTCTGGCGCCCCTCGGACATCAGGATAAACCGAGAATTGGTAGTTGTAGAAACTCCCTGGTTGCCAACCGTAGTGAAGATCGGGAAGTCCCCCACCGATCACCTCAACATCTTCCGGCAGGGCGGGCGCCGCGATCGCTTCCTGATCGGTTTGCAATTGACCCGCCGACTTCGAGTCGGACGACGAATCAGGATCCTGAGTCCCAGGCGTCTGGTCTGGATTACTGCCGTTAGGGGACTCGCCACTGCCGCGACGCTGCTCGCCCCTTGCCCGCCGCCTCCGCGACTTCTTTAACTCATCGACAAGCCGTTCTTCTTCGGTAAGTGGTTGCTCGCTGAAGTGGTCATCGGCACGCTGAACAAACTGTGTGTTGCGATCTTTGTTGATGTACTGCAGCAGCAGCCAACAAGAAAGACCGGCCGTGCAGACGACCAGCATCGCAACCTTCGCCGATTTACTAATCCACGGTTTACGCTTGGCTGTGGACGGATGCGGTGTCGCAGAAGACGCTGCTGCATCTGTCTCGTCGTTGCTCAGCGGCGAGGCAAATGCGTTCCACTGCTGATCAGGTGGCCCGACGGCGACCTCGTTTGGAGCTGCAACCTCGGTAGAAGCGCCTGCCTCGGCAGGGGCCGTGGGCTCAGCAGAGGCCGTGGGCTCAGCGGAAGCAGTCGGCTCGGCAGGAGTTATTGATTGCTTAACAACACGCAATGTTCCGCCGCACTTGGGGCAAGCGGGCAGCTTGGTTTCCGCGATCGATTTCGACGTAGACGTTCGGAAACCTTTGCCGCATTCGCGGCATTTCAGGGCAATTGTTGGCATCCAAGCCAGTATACCGGTCGCTTGGTAGGGACGCAAAATCTCGCAAGCATTGGCATTCTTTTACTCAGAATATCTCAACACGAAGGCGCCAGAACGAGGACGCCCGTGCGGATGCGGGCATGCTCACCGCGCAAGCGTTCTCCGACAGTTGGCAGGTCCCCTCACGCGTTTGGCTCGCCAGAGCGTGTGGTCGCGAGTACCATGCAGTTGACGCCTGGCCTGCAGATTGTTTCGTCGTGTCTGCCGACCCGCAGCGTTGTGCGTTGTATGAAATGGTCCGCCGAACGTTTCTAGCGGAGCATGAGTCGTGCGTCACAATCGGTACCGACGTAGAGGCAGCCCTGCGATGTGGCCTATCGAACCAGCGGCACAGCCTGCCTGCCCAGGCATCCAGCTAGCGAAGGCCTACGGTTTCGCACTTGCGGGCTTTCTTGTCGCAATCGCTCTGACTCAACCCCTTGCTTACGCGCAGGCGCCTACGAGCGACTTCGAGCTTCGCACGCTACGCGACTGGCGAGAAGAACTTGCAGGCTCGTTCGATCGGCGCCGCGCGGTGTGGACCGGCTTTGGCGTCGCCTATGGTCCGTACCGCGATGGCCAAGAACCGGGCGTCACCGAACCGAGCAAGGAGCAAATTCGCGAAGACCTGAAGCTGATCGCCAAGCATTGGAAGATGCTACGGGTCTATAGCTCGGGCGCCACGACGCGGCACGTTTGCCAGGTGATCCGCGAAGAGAAACTGCCGCTCTACGTGATGGTTGGCGCGTGGCTCGCCGAAGAGGCTGCCGACGATCCGCCGAGTGCGAGCAACCGACGGCAAGTCGATCAGGCCGTCGCCTTGGCGAAAGACTACCCCGAGTCGGTCATTGCCATCTGCGTAGGCAACGAAACGCAAGAGAGCTTTTCCGATCACCAAGTCGCGACCGACCGGTTGATTGACTATGTCTGCCGCGCTCGTCAAGCGACTGCGGATATGACGGGCGCCGATGTCCATGGCGCCGCGATTCGCCCCGTGCCGATTACGGTGGCCGACGTCGATGCCTTTTGGCTCCGCCCGCGTAGCCAAGCCGTCGCCGACAAGATCGATTTCATCGTGACGCACACCTACGCAATGTGGCACGCAAAGAAACTGCACGAAGCGATTCCCTATACCAAGCAAAAGTTCGCCGAGGTTCGGCAGCGGCACCCGAACAAGCTGTGCGTGCTAGGCGAAACGGGCTGGGCAACCGACCGATCGGATCAACAAGCCGAACGCATTGCGGGCGAAGTTGGCGAGGCGCCCCAGGCAGAGTTCCTTCGGCAGTTCAAAAAGTGGACGACCGAGGAAGATCGCATCGTGTCGTTCTACTTCGAGGCGTTCGACGAGAACTGGAAGAAGTCTGTCCCCAATGCCGATCCACGCGACGTCGAAAAACACTGGGGCATCTACAACGCCGACCGCACCCCCAAGCTAGCGGCGAAGCAGCTGCAGTAGTGACTCACGTAGCTAACACACACGCTTTGTCACAGAGTAGTTCCAGGCCCGCCAGAATAAGGCTTTGGGCTACCCGCGGCCGGTCCGTAGAAATTCTACATGAAGCAGCGAAGCCGGCGATTAGATCCGTTTGCAACGTTGCCGGCCCACTCTCACATAGATCGCGAAAGCAATAGCGCTAGCGATGCTGCCACTGGCTGGCTCGGGAACCGGGATCGTTGGCGGGCTGAAGGTGCTGAAGTTGTTCTGGACACCGAACAACTCGACCAATCCGAGGACGCCGTCACCATCGACATCTCGGGATGGTTCAGGAGCTGGCATGCCAAAGTTGTTTTGAATCGTAAACAGGTCACTGAGGTCGATATCGCCATCACTATCGACATCGATCACTGATGATCCCACAAGCAGATTTGCTCCAAGTACGTCCGCCGCTAAGTCTTCCGCCAGCAGGCCGCCCTCTAGCAGCAACAAGGCGTCGACGGGCGTCGTCGAAACTTGAAAGGGAGCTTGCCCTGACCATTCTACGATCAGGAAGCCAAGCGGCTCTTCGTCTACGCTGGGATCTCTACCAACTTGTGCAAACGGGTCGTCGGATGATAGCGGTGTATCTTGATTCAGGGCCCTATAACTCACAACAGCCGTAATACTTTCAAGATCGCCGCTCATACCGGCGTCGAAATTTTCTGCGAGTACTTCAGTAGGGATAGGAACGGTTGTACCGCTAAGAATGGTCCGCGTAGATGGGGCCCAGCCGATAAGCGGGGACAAGCTGGCGCCGACGATGTCCACATCAAACCGAACCGCCCCGAAGCCCAACGACTGTGCCGGCTCGGCGACATCAAGAAAGAAGCCAATCTGAAGAATCACCGGCTCATCTCGGAGCGATCCGCGCTGGAAGTCGCCTTCGATCGGCACAAAATCGGGCGTGAAGACATCTAGCACTCGATGAGTAATGGCAAACTTAGCGTCGCCAAACGCAGCTGACGGCACCGAGGTATCATCCGTCGAAAAACCGTTCAAGACGGCTGCCAGATCGACTAGATCGACGTCTCCGTCACTGTCGAAGTCATTACCAAATTCTGTTGGAGGCTTACCGAGACCATTCAGCACGTTAGCGAGGTCTGTCAAGTCAATATCATCAGGCGGATCTGTATCGGTTGCGTATGCACATTCTGGAATCGTCAGCCATGCCATCACAGCTAATAGCAGACAAGCCAAGAAGGGGACCCTCATTACCGACCTCATGCGTACCTTAGAGACTCACTTTGCCGTTCTCCGTGCGGCCTTACTGTACATCGTAGCAAAAGAGTCAGGCAGCCAGAAGCAAAATACGAGCACGTGTTCCGAGCAGCCAATGCCGAGGTGGGTTGTAGGTGCGAGTGGCCAACCGCTGATAGCTGATAGAAAGCTTCTCACTTGAATCTGAACCCGATTACGCTCACACAAGGTCCGCTGTAAAGCCGCGCTCGATCGTAGAAGAGTAAGCCAGATGCAGCTGCTAGCGTAAGCACTTTGGGTGGCCAGGAATTCTTAGAGCTGGCCCAAAACGGCGGCCTAAAAGTGATTGCAGAAGTTTTGCGTTTGGCGTGGTAGAACGACAATCGCCACGTTCTAACCCTGGGGCGTATTTGCCGAGTTGGCATGCATCGATCGCCGTAAGTCGTTTGCCGATCGTCGAGCGATTGTAAGAGGCGATGCCGAGAAGCACGAAAAAAACCTGCGGGCAATTGCGCCGCAGGTTTCTCAAATTTTATTTGTGCCAACGCTGCTTATTCAGCGTCGCTATTTCTACACGCTGCTACTTGGGAGCCCCATCACTTGGGAGCATAGATCACGACGATCCGCCGGCCTTGCATGCCGGGCGCCTGCTCGAGCTTGGCGACATCTTCCAGCTCTTTGGTCAATCGCTCGACCAGCTTAAAGCCTTCGTCAACGTGGGCATTCTCGCGGCCGCGGAAGATCACCGAGAAGATGACCTTGTCTTTCTGAGCGAGGAACTTCTTCGCCCGATTGACCTTGGTCATAAAGTCGTGCTCGCCAATCTTGGGGCGGAGACGGACTTCTTTGTTCTGGCTTTGGTGCGTGTGTCCCTTGTGCTGCCGCTTCTTCTGCTGGTACTTGAACTTGCCGTAGTCCATGATCCGGCAGACCGGCGGCTTCTCCAGCGGCGCCACTTCCACCAGGTCCATACCAACCGACTTGGCGCGATCGAGGGCTTCCTCGGTAGGAATGACTCCTAGCTGCTCCCCTTCTTCGCTAATCACACGGATCGGGGTGACGCGAATCTGCTCGTTGATTCGCTGTTGTTTGTTGTTGGGGGGACGATCTCCGGAACGTAAACGGGACAACTCGACTCCTTGGGGGGGTGCTTGATAAGCCAGCGTGGTAAGCCGGTGGCGGATTGGCGGCGATTAGCGAAAGTATTGGTTACAAAAGCTGCGCCCGTCAACTCTCGGGCGCCCATTTAGGGGGATTTGAGAAGCGTCAGTCTGCTGGCGCCGCGGTGCGGACCGTCTTGGCGTCGATTTCCGCCTGGAGCTTCGCCACGGCCTCGGCCACAGTCATGGCGCCCAGGTCGCCCTCGCGGCGGTCGCGGACGGTGACGGTGCCGTTATCGCGGTCGTTTTCACCCACGACCAGCATAAAGGGAACCAGATCGAGCTGGCCCTCGCGGATCTTGGCGCCGAGCTTCACGCCGCGGAAATCGCCTTCAGCCCGCAGACTGGCCTCCTTGAGCTGCTGGAGGACTTGGCGGCCGTATTCTTCGGACTTCTCGCTGACCGTCAGCACGCGGACTTGCTCTGGCGCCAGCCACAGCGGAAAGGCGCCACTGAAGTGCTCAATCAGTACGCCAATGAACCGCTCCATGCTGCCCAGTGGCGCCCGGTGGATCATCACTGGCTTGTGGGGCGTGTTGTCCTGGCCGATGTATTCCAGGTCGAACCGCTCGGCACTCGGTAGGTTGTAGTCAAGCTGAACGGTGCCCAGCTGCCACTCGCGGCCGATGCAGTCGGTAACGACGAAGTCGATCTTCGGCCCATAGAAGGCGGCTTCGCCCGGTTCGGGTTCGCAGCCGGGGAGGTTCATCTCCTTGGCGACCCGCTCGATGGCTGCCTCGGCCCGGTCCCAGACATCGGCGCCGCCAACGTACTTCGTCCCGTCTGGATCGCGGAAACCAAGCCGGACGCGATAGTTGTCCATGCCTAGCGACTTGAGCACGCCTTGGGTCATCTCCAAGCAGCCGCGGACTTCTTGTTCGACTTGTTCTTCCGTGCAGAAGATATGAGCGTCGTCTTGCGTAAAGCCCCGCACACGCGTCATGCCCGACAGCTCGCCCGACTGCTCGTACCGGTAGACCGTGCCAAACTCCGCCAGTCGGACCGGTAGGTCGCGATAGCTGCGGGGCTTGGACTTGTAGATCATGATGTGATGCGGACAGTTCATCGGCTTGAGCAAGTAACGCTCGCCGTCGTCCATATCGATCGGGGCGAATTGGCTATCGCTGTAGTACGGGTAGTGCCCCGAGATCTCATAAAGCTCCACCCGACCGATGTTGGGCGTGTAAACAGCCTCGTAACCGCTACGCCGGAGTTCTTCTTTTAGGTAGTCCTCCAGCGTCTGGCGAATGATGGCGCCTTTGGGTAGCCAGAGGATCAACCCAGAGCCGACCTTGGGGTCGATCGTAAACAGCTCGAACCGTTTGCCGAGCACGCGATGATCACGCTTCTTGGCTTCTTCTAGCCGCGCGAGGTGCTCCTTCAGTTCGTTCTTGTCGAAGAACGCGGTGGCGTAGAGTCGCTGGAGCTGTTCGCGATTGGCGTCCCCTTTCCAATAGGCACCGGCGACCGACAGCAGTTTGAACGCCTTCCCCAAGTGGCCCGTGCTGGGAACATGCACGCCCCGGCAGAGGTCGATAAATTCGCCCTGCCGATAGAAGGACACCTGGTCCTCATCGCCGAGGCCCGTCTCTAGATGCTCGACCTTGAACTTCTGATCAAGCTCCTGGCAAAGCTGCAGTGCCTCCGCTTTGGGCTTCTCGAGACGCTCGAAGGGCTCGTTCTCTTTGACGATACGCTTCATCTCGGTTTCGATCGCGGCGAAGTCTTCTTCACTCAGCGATTGATCGAGGTGCAGGTCGTAGTAGAAGCCGGCGTCGGTCACCGGGCCGAATGCCAGTTGCACGCCCGGGTAGAGCCGCATCACCGCCTGGGCCATCACGTGGGCGGCCGAATGCCGCATGATGGCCAAGGCTTCGGGGTCCCGCTTGGTGAACAGCCGGAGGGCGACTTCGCCCGATTCGGGCAGAATATGGCTTAAATCGCGGGGCGACCCGTCCACTTCCGCCGCGACGGCGGCTTTTGCTAGCCCAGGACCGATCGATTCGGCGACTTCGCGGCAGGTAACCGCCTTGGAAAACTCCTTCTGGGAGCCATCGGGCAGATTGACAGTGAGCATCGGCTGAATTGCTAAATCTTTTGCTTGAAAGTACTTGCGAACGTTATTCGCTAGGTCCCGGAGTATATCGCAGAACAGTCGGTAAGGCCAACCCAGGCGCCGCGGGCAACAGAAAGCTGAGTGCTGGCAGAAAGCCCCCAATTACCGCGCATTTACCAGATTTGCGCTTTTTGAAGAGTATTCGCTTGGCGCTGGAGAGAGAATGGGGCTACGATAAGATCCATGCGGAAGGAACTGGACCGCATTCAGGAATCATCTATTGAATAGGCAAAAAGGCTCTATTTGAGTCGGGAGCAGTTCTAATGCACGTCCAACTCGCATCGCTACGCCTCGCAGGCGTGTGCGCGGTTGCACTTATTTCTTTCGCCGCAACTTCTGCATTCGCGGCGCCCATATCGATCGACTTCACCGGGATCGATTTCAGCTACAGCAGCACAACCACAGACATCACGTCTGATGGCAGCCCGGATGACGAGCTAGACTCGGTAACGATTACTGCCGATGGCGTTGACTCGACGGTCACGTCAGACATTAGTCTTGAGTTCATCATTCCTGACGTCGATCCAATCGCCGTCCCTGTCTTTCCAGCCACATCGACAACCGTCTCGACTGGCGATACTGGTACGGCAACGCTCAACTTGCC
>JBCDCL010000119.1:0-7750 GCA_039182175.1 Planctomycetota bacterium | reverse complement strand
GCTATTGGCGTCTGAAGCTGAGACCACTGCTAGCAGCCGACCGCGTCACGCGGCTGAGTCTAGTACACTTGTCTAGTCATTCGCGTCCTGCGCTGGCATACAGTCTGCATCTGGCAGTCACCCTTCCCGCCGGCGGTGGCGATCCGGTTCTAAGCCCTCTAGCATTTGGTCGACTTCGGCGTCAGCGTTTTGGTCGGCGGGGCTGGGGTCGATGCGGGGCATCGGTTCGGGCTTGGTCGGTTCGACGAGCTTGAGGTCGTTGGCGGTGTAGCGCGTTTCGATCACGCGATCGACACTGCTTTGCTGATAACAGGCGAGTTGGTAGTAGATCGTGCGGGTGTGGTCGTCCCAGTGAACTTGGCAGATGCGGCCGGTGACCGGGTCGTTTTGCATGCCGTGGGGGAGGACTTCGACCAAGTCGCCCATTTCGAATGCGGGCGCCGGGGTCTCTTGCCAAAGACGCGGTTTGACACGCAATCGATCGGCGCCGTAGGAGAGAATGGCGAAAACGCCCTGCTTGCCATCGCGGCGCCAGATGCGGGGCGAGGGTATCGTGCGGCGGGCGAGCTGCACATCCTCAGGATGCAGCCAAGCGTCGCCATCTTCGGGCCACCACGGGTAGTGGCCGTACCGCGGGTCGGTCTTGAGGGGCGGCAGCCGGACATCTTTCGCCGCGTTTTCTGCCGGCACGTCTGGCGACGAGTGCGAAGAATCGTCGCTGCGGTACGAATCACTGGTCATGGGCCAATAAGACTCTCGGCTGCGAGTCGCAGCAGTACGTCGTTACCGCCGGATTGCTGTGAGTGCGTTTTTTGCATGATTCGGGCCCCGCAAATTTAAGGTCCGCGATAGGCATCATTTAGCGGCGAGCGTATTTCCCTCGCGGCCGCTCGTCCAATTATAACGGTTGGTGGGAATGGCGGTGGCGAAAGTTCATCGCCGCCGTCGCCGATCGGGCGTCCCCCGACCTACACTTCTAAAGTACCAATCTGCCGATACGGTCGGCGCCACACGAATTCTCCTGCGTCGATCGCCTCGGCGGTTTTGGAATGCACCTATGCGTACGGACCAATTTTTCGATCACCACGGCATCGACGCCAATCCCTTTGCTGAGGAAGACGCCCAGACCGATCCGGTGTTTAAGAATCGCTGCCGCGAGAACACCTTTCACCCGGCCTGGGACAAGGTGTTTGGCGAGCCGAGCGACCCGGCCACGTCGATCGTGTTTGGCGAAAAGGGCGCCGGCAAGACGGCATTGCGACTGCAAGTGATGGGCCGCCTGGCCGAGCACAACCGCGACAACAAACAAGACCGGTTGTGGGTGATCGAGTACGACGACTTCAATCCGTTCTTGGACCGCTTTGCCGATCGGCTGAGCGTACGCAAACAACGCGACCCGGCGAAGGTGTTGGCAGAGTGGAAACTGTGGGACCACATGGACGCCATTCTGTCGCTCGGCGTAACCGACCTGGTTGACCATCTGCTGCTGTCGAAGCATCCGAAGGGGCCGTCGGCCAATCGGCTTCGCCCCAGCGCCACTGAGAGCGATCCGGCCAAGGCGCTCGATCATGCCCAGCAACGTGACTTGCTGCTGTTGGCGGCTTGCTACGACGATTCCACGGCAGAGCCGATTACCCAACGCTGGAATCGCTTGCGGCGGAAGTTGGGCTATGGCGGCTGGGGTCCGGCGGGCTGGCGGCCATGGGGCGAAGCAGCCATCGGCCTGGGCGTCTTGGCGATTGCGTTGAGCGTGATTGGCTACTTCGAGAAATGGACTTGGCTTACCAGTATCTGGTTGTACGTGCTGCTCCTGGCGGCATGGTCGCCCTGGCTATGGAAATGCTTCCGCCAACACCTACAGGCGCGACGCATCACCAAGAGCATTCGCGCACTGAAGCGTGATACGGTGTCGACGCGGGGACTGCTGATGTCGCTCACGTCGGCGGACCTCGAAAACCAACCGCTGCCGAACAAGCCGCGGACCGACGACCGCTACGAACTGCTCGCCAAGCTACAAGGCGTGCTGCGGTCGCTCGGCGTGACGGGGCTGGTGGTGCTGGTCGACCGCGTCGACGAGCCGCACCTGACTGGCGGCAAAGTCGAACTGATGCGGGACCTGGTCTGGTCGATGCTCGACAACAAGTTCCTCAAGCAACCGGGCATCGGGCTCAAGCTGTTGCTGCCAGACGAATTGATGCAGCACCTCAATCGCGAAGGTCGCGATTTCCATCAGCGAGCACGGATCGATAAACAAAACTTGGTGCCATCGCTCGATTGGACCGGCGAGGCGCTATTGGATTTGGCCAACGCTCGGCTAATAGCGTGTGCTGCCGAGGGGCATTCACCCCAGCTTGATCGGCTCTTGGCTGAGGACATCACCGAGCAGCGTTTGATTGACGCATTCCGTTCGCTTCGCACGCCGCGTCACTTGTTCAAGTTTCTCTACCGGTTGATCGCCGCCCACTGCAACGCCCACACCGACACGGCGCCCGAGTGGAAGATACCGCGGGAGACGTTTGAGTCGGTCTTCGCCCTCTACAGCCGCGACCAAGCCGCCGTCGACCGCGGCCTATCGGCGGGCTGAGCGTTCAACTTGCATTGACCCCGCCCGTGGGCTTTGCGAGACTCCCGGCCGCGCCCGATTGGTGGGGCGCCGGTTGTTAGCGGTTTGGCGAAAAGGATGTCGCAATGAAGGTTTTCTTGCAGAGTTTGTGCGTGGGTTTGTTGTCGATGGCTGTCGTTGGTTGCTCGGGTGGTGACCCGGCGGCGAACTCTGCGCAAGCAACTGCTAGCACCGCGAACGAAGCCGGCGCTGCGGCCAATTCTTCCCAGGACCCCATTGCTGCCGCCGCGGAGGAGTTTCTGGCTGCGGTGGTGCAGGGCGATACGCCGCGTGCGACGCGGATGTTGACGCCCGACGCGATCGCCCAGTTTGCTGCCTCGCAGCAGGGGTTTGCGTCGCCGGAGATCGGGGCGCCCAAGTTTCGCGTCGAACAAGTTCGCAAAGTGGCGGACGATAAAGCGGCTGTGCAGTGCATCCTGACCGACGATGGCGGCGATGCCGAGATGTGCTGCCTGCTGCGGCGGGTTGGCAGCGATTGGCGGGTATCGGGCGTGGCATACGAAGTTTCGCCAGGCCAGCCGCCAATCATTCTGAACTTCGAAAACCCCGAGCCCTCGGCGCCCACGCGTCCTGCTGGGCAGCGTCGGGCCAATCCGCAGTATGTCGACCAGAACGGGCTCGGCAGCCCCGCGGTCCGCACCGCGGCGGAGCCTCTCTACGAGCCTGTTCGGTAGCGGCCAGGCGACCGGTTTGGCCGATTCGTAGACATCTTGCGGGCAACGTCGCGGCCGCCCCTGGCAGGGCCAGAAAAGTTTGCCCGATCTGCCGATTTTCTCTGCGGCCACCCGTTGACAGGGGGGTGTGTAGTGGTACTTTGGTGCCCAAGTTGACGGGATTTACCTAGTCAGCTTAACCGTCAGACTCAGCTCGTGGCTGGCTGGTGGCTTGCTTCGGAAAGTGTTCTGCCGAGGCGGTCACCTGAGGATGCCAACTTCGAGTCCCGCCATACGACATTGTTACCCGTCTTGAAGCGTGTTGGGCGACTCCATGCCGGAGTCGGGGAGCCGCTTCGACCTACGATTCCTTCTGGAGGAAATGATGAAGTTTGCAAACTTCGTGCGTGCGTTGAGCTTGCTGGCCGTGGTGGCCGTGCTCGCTACTGCCACTTCGTCGGCCGATGCCGGCTTGTTTGGCTGCTTGAAGAAGAACAAGTGCTGCCCCGAGCCCGCTTGCTGCGAGCCCGAGCCCTGCTGTGCTCCTGAGCCCGTTTGCTGCGAGCCGGAGCCTGTCTGCTGCGAGCCCGAGCCCACTTGCTGTGAGCCCGCTCCCGCTCCGTGCTGCGAACCTGCTCCCGAGCCCTGCTGCGAGCCGGCCCCCGTTTGCTGTGAGCCCGAGCCCGTCTGCTGCGAGCCCGCTCCTGTTTGCTGCGAGCCGGATCCGTGCTGCTGCCCCCCCAAGAAGGGCTTTTTCGCTCGTTTGAAGGAAAAGTGCGCTGCCCGCCGGGCTGCCCGCTGCTGCAACCCTTGCGGCTGCTAATTGCCGTTTAGCTGCAGATAGATTTAGCTTCTGAGATGTACATCCTGAGGCGTGGTCGACTTGTCGGCCACGCCTCTGCTGCTGTCTGGTCGTCGCCTGGCGGCAGCCGATTGCCCGCAAGCCGGCAAATTCACCCAAATTAGTCCATAGCCCCTTCATTGACAGGTCAACCCAAGCCTCCTAGCCTCTAGGGAATGCATCGCCGCGTTTGGGGACGCAGCGACGCTTTTGTGGCCTGAAAACACAAGCGAAACGCCCTGGTTGCCGCCGCACTAATCGCTCGGCCGGCGTGCCCCAGTGGCTTGGATACCCCCCATCAGCAGGGCAGCATTTGCAACCGCTGAGCGAAACCCCTCTCTGGAGAAACCTACGATGACGTTTACCACCCCCATTCGCATGCTGGTTATGGCTGTGATGGCTGTCAGCATGGCGAGCGTAGCCGCCAGCGACGCCGATGCCGGCTTGCTGAAGAAGCTGTTTGGCGGCTGCAAGAAGTCCAGCTGCTGCCCACAGCCCGCTTGCTGCGAGCCAGAACCGGTTTGCTGCGAGCCCGAGCCCACTTGCTGTGAGCCCGAGCCAAGCTGCTGCGAACCGGCCCCTGCCGACTGTGGTTGCGCCGAGCCCGAGCCTTGCGGCTGCAGCGAACCCGAACCTTGCGGCTGCAGCGAGCCTGCACCGTGCGGTTGCGAAGAAGCCGCCCCCTGTGGTTGCGAAGAGGCATCGCCTTGCGGATGTGAAGAAGCTTCGCCCTGCGGTGGCTGCGAAGAAGCCTCGCCGTGTGGTGGCTGTGAATCGGCTTCGCCTTGCGGTTGCGAGGAAGCGAGCCCCTGCGACAGTGGTTGCGGCGGTGGTTGTGGCGAGGTCGTCTCGTCCGGCTGCGGCTGTGGAAGCGGCATGGTTGTGAGCGAAGGCACGGTGACCGGCGAGTACACCGTCGAAACGTCGCCCGCCGACGAGCCAACCCCCGCGCCCGAGCCCCCCGCGATGGACAACTCCGAAGGGTCGGAAGGCTCGGATGAGTCAAGCGACTCGAGCGACTCGAGCGATTCGAATGGGTCCGGCATTTCGGTAGAAGTCGAAGCCTAAGCCTCGAACCGAAAGCCTCGACGATAAGCCAGTCGCCAGTGACGACCTGTCCCTGCGACTCAAAAAAGTGCTAGCAAAGCGGCCAGTCGGCAAGTCCGACTGGCCGCTTTCATCTTGCGCGCTTGCCGATGCGCTGCTAAAAGGTTGGCTTGCCAGTTTCGCTGTCTCCTCTCCCCTCGAGGGGAGAGGCTGGGTGAGGGGTGAGTTCGTCGGCGGATCGCAACCCTCCCCTATCCCCTCCCTGCAAGGGAGGGGAAGTGCATTGCAATCGTCCCCGAGCTCACATTCCGCCTTCCGCCCTCCCCCATCGCCCGATGTCCTTCCGCGTAGCGCTCGACATCTTCCACGGTCCGCTCGACTTGCTCCTGCACTTGGTGCGGAAGGATGAGTTGGAGATTGCTGCGCTACCGGTGGCGACGGTCACCCAGCAGTATTTGGAATACGCGGCAGTGCTGGAGGAGCTGGACGTCGATTCGATCGGCGATTTTCTAGAAGTCGCCAGCATGCTGGTCGAAATTAAATCGCGGTACGTCTTGCCGCGTGTTGAAGAGGAAGAGCCGGCCGACGCCGTAGACGATCCGGGCGAAGACTTGGTGCAGCGGCTGCTGGAGTTCAAAGCATATCGCGATGCAGCCGGTCGGCTGGAGCAGCAAGGCGCCGAGTGGCGGCAGCAGTTCGCCCGCCAATCGCCCGACGTGCCTGCCCGCAGTGGTGCGTCTGCTGAGCAGCCTTTGGTGCAGGTCGAGTTGTGGGACCTGGTGTGTGCGTTTGGCCGCGTGATGCAAGAAAAGCTCGAACCGCCCACGGTGCAAACGATCCCCTACGACGAGACGCCCGTGCACGTCTTCATGCAACGGATTCATACCCGGCTGCAAACGGATGGCGAGACGCAGTTCAGCGAACTTTTCCCTGCAAGGTCGGTCCATAAGTCGACGTTGATCGTCATGTTCCTAGCGATCTTGGAACTAGTCCGCCACCGCCATGCACTAGCAGAGCAAAGCGAGCGTTACGGCGACCTACTGCTGTGTGTCGGTACCGAGCCGCTGGCCGAAGATACCGCCCGAGTCGTGTCGGCCGACGGCGGCGTGTGAACCTATCGCTTGCGTAGGTCGGCTTGTTTGCGTAGCCCGGCGACGACGCCTTACTCCGGCGCCTTGCTCCACTACAATGGTGGGTTCTGCGGGCGGCGGCCTCCGCCTTCGCTCCTTAGTCTTCCGCCCTCCCGCCTTCCCGTCTGTCGATGGTCAACAACGCCCCGGTCAAAACACTCAAGCATGGCGATCTTACGATCGAAGGCTACTCACGCGCGGCCGTGCAATCGTATTGGCGAGTGCCGGAGTTGAGTCTTGGGTTTGATTTGGGCGGCCAGCCGTGGTCGTTCATGGGGACCGAGCGGTGGTTTGTATCGCATGGCCATTTGGACCACATCGCCGCGCTGCCTGTTTACGTTACGCGGCGGCGGATGATGAAGATGGACCCGCCGACGATCTATCTACCGGAGGCACTCGTCGGGCCGGTGAAGGAAGTGCTTAAGCAGTTCAGCCGGATGGATCGCGGCCGGGCGCCGTGCGAGTTGATCCCCGTGGCGCCCGAAGAGGAGATCGAACTGTCACGCGAACTGATCGTCAGCACGCACGCCACCACGCATACGGTGCCATCGCTTGGCTACGTTGTTTGGGACCGTCGCAAGAAGCTCAAGCCCGAGTATCAGGGCCTGGCCGGCCACGAGATCCGCGACCTTCGCGAGGCGGGCACGGAAGTGACGCGTGAGGTGCGGACCCCTCTCCTAGCTTACCTGGGGGACAGTTCGCCGCCCGGACTCGACAACAATCCGGCGATGTACGAGGCGAAGATACTGATTACCGAGCTGACGTTCGTCGATCCCGACCACACGCCCGCCAAGATTCACAAGAATGGCCATATGCATCTGGATGATCTGGTAGAGCGGGCCGATCGTTTCCAAAACGAAGTGGTGATCGCCGGCCACCTGAGCACGCGATACCACCCCAAGCAAGTAGAAGCGATGGTGCGAAAACGACTTCCCGAGATGCTCGACGGCCGGCTGAAGCTGTGGCTGTGAGTGATGGTTGCTCTGCCAGCCGCCGTCGCCAGCCAAGGCCGCCGTTACCCAAGTCCAACGACGGGCAACCCGCCGGAGCGGAGTTCGTCGATCAGGGCCGCCACCCCCAGCGGATCGGCCGAGTCCCACTGGCGTACGCGGGCGACGATCTCATCAGCTGTCTCGCCGCGGCCAAGCTTTTCGAAGCACCAAGCAAGGCCACGAGCCGCTTCGTGCAGGGGGTGATTGGCCGGTTGCGCCGCCGGTAGCGGGCCCGTGATTTTGGCATGGCGAAGTGCTTTGTCGCCAAGCTCGTAGGCGTAGCCGTAGTGGCCGCGTGCCAGTTTGACGTCGGGCTCGGCGCCGAAGTTTTCGATCGCCAAATCGCCTAGCAGGACATGGGCCGCCATCATGTCGCTGCACCCCGACAGGAGCCAACGAAGTTCTTCGATGGCGACCTCGGGCTCGCCTCCGTCGATCATCAAGCGGACTTCTTCCAGATCTTC
>JBCDCL010000118.1:0-7753 GCA_039182175.1 Planctomycetota bacterium | reverse complement strand
GTCGCCCAGGGAGTGATGCGCACGGCCCCGCAGAGCCCACGCGCTCGCCAAGCGTTGATTGATTTGGAGCGCGATCCGAGCCTGCTCAAGTGCATCGTCGTATCGACCGCGGGCGAGCAGCATCTCTCCGTAGCGAACCGCCGCTTCTGGGTTGTTCGGTTCCAACTCCGCGGCCGACTTCATGTGCGTGATGGCTTCTTCGTGCTCTCCACGGGTCCACAGCGTTTCTGCAAGGTGGCGACGCGTATCGGCATCCGTTGGCGAGGCGCCCAATGCCTGCCGCAATAGGCTTTCTGCTTCGCTCCAGTGACCCGTCTCCATGGCGGTGACGCCCTCCCGCGAATATTGGCGGCACGTCGCCACCGCTTCTGGGATGGGACTCTTGTGACGAAACGCAGCACAGCCGACCGACGCCATGCCTATCGCGACCAGCAACATTCGCCACACGAATGTAGGGCTTAAACCACGTCGGTTTTTGCTGGAAGCGGGCATCAGATTTGGACGACGGATCGAGGGCCGGCGGAGAATAGCGATCCCGACTGCTGGCGCCAACGGCAGCAGACAGCCTGCTGGATATGCGTCGGGCGATCGCTGCAGCTATCATCGACCGATCGGGCGCCGTACGATCAGATAGTCAGAGAAAACAGTTGCTGTCTCCACGGAGCCGTCCACGGATAATGTCTGCCCTCTACGACCAGCATGGCGTCCGATTCGCCTATCCCGAGAATTGGACGCTAGAAGATCCGCCCGATGACGAAGCCGAGCTGCAGGTCACCGTATCGAGCCCGGAGACGGCTTTTTGGTCGCTGAGCATCTACGAGGGGCTACGAGATATCCGCAGCTTGCTCAACGAGGTGCTGCAAGCAATGCAAGCTGAGTATCCTGCATTGGAGCATGATCCGGCCGACGAGGCGATCAGCGGCACGATGGTCGCCGGTTACGACCTGAGTTTTTACTGCCTCGACCTGACCAACACAGCACGTATCCGAGTCTTCCATCGCGAAGGGGCGACATGCCTGTTGCTGTGCCAAGCCGAAGATCGCGAGTTTGACGAAGTCGAGCCGGTGTTCGACGCGATGACGGCAACGCTGTTTAGGCCCGAACTCGCCGACAGCAGCGCCTCGGACGACTAATACGACCGCCTTCTCGCTGCAGACTCGCTCACGATGTCGCTAGAACTGAGTTGTCAATCGCCAGGCCCCCTCCCGGTCGATTTGGAAGGCTTTGCTCCGGATCGATTTCAGGGCAAGTCGCTCGACGACATAAAGCGATTTGAAGTCTCAGTAGGCAACGCCAAAGTCACCGCTGGCGAACTCTTCAATGTTGAGGGCGATCCTAGCGATGCAGCGTGGGTGTTCACCGGCGATTTGTCCGGTGCTCAGAACATTGGCTCAGAGATGGCGTCGGGTCGAATCCAAGTTGACGGTGCTGCCGGGCGATATGCCGGCGCTAGAATGCGGGGCGGCGAGCTTTGCATCGCAGGCGACGCTGCTGATTTACTTGGCGCCGAATTGCGTGGGGGAACAATCGTAGTCGGCGGCGATGCTGGCGATCAGATCGGTGGCCCCCTACCAGGCTCGCGACTTGGAATGTGTGGCGGCACGATCCGAGTCCACGGTTCAGCGGGCGAAGCTGTGGGCCAAGCGATGCGGCGTGGCTGGATCACCGTCGGTGGCGACTGCGGCCAACTTGCCGGCTATCGGATGCGAGCTGGCAGCTTGTGCGTGTTCGGAGCATGCGGCTCACGGCCCGGCGCCGAAATGGTGCGAGGCACGATCGGTCTTTTTGGCGATCGATCCCCAACGCTACTGCCCACCTTTCGTCCAGGCTGCGAGTACAGCCCGCAGTTCCTGCAGCTGATGGCAAACGAGCTTAACGCCTACGGTCACCGAACACCGCAGAGAGTGTTGCTCCACAGTGGCGATCTCCTAACCGGCGGCCGCGGCGAAATTTTGCTGCCGTTGCCGTGATCAGTGAGCAGAACTTGACCGTCTAACGTTTTTCGATTGGCACGAATTCGCGTTCGGCGGCGCCAGTGTAGATTTGCCTCGGGCGACAGATTCGCTTGTTGGGACTTCGCCGCATTTCAAGCCAGTGGGCAATCCACCCAGGAAGTCGGCCAATCGCAAACATCACGGTGAACATTTCGATAGGAATGCCCATCGCCCGGTAGATCACGCCGGAGTAGAAGTCGACGTTGGGATAGAGCTTACGCTCGATGAAGTAGTCATCGCTCAGGGCGACTTCTGCCAGCTCTTTCGCGACGCCAAACATCGGGTCGTCGATCCCTCGCTTTGCGAGCAGTTTCTCGCAACTCGATTTGATGATCGTGGCTCGCGGGTCGAAATTCTTGTAGACCCGGTGGCCGAAGCCCATCAGCCGGAAGTTGTTCGACTTGTCTTTGGCCATGTCGACGTATTTCTCGACATCGCCGCCGTCGGCAACGATCTGCTGCAACATGTTGACGCAGGCCTCGTTGGCGCCGCCATGGAGCGGTCCCCACAGGGCGCAAATCCCCGCCGAAATGCTCGCAAACAAGTTGGCGTCACTCGATCCCACCATACGCACCGTGCTGGTCGAGCAGTTCTGCTCGTGATCGGCGTGGACAATCAGCAACAGGTTGAGCGCTTGGACGAAATCCGGGTCCGCTTCGTAAGGCTCGGTCGGCACCGAGAACATCATCCGCAGGAAGTTCTCGCAGTAGCTGAGATCATTCCGCGGGTAGACGAAGGGCTGGCCAATTGACTTCTTGTGGGCATAGGCAGCAATGGTTGGCAGCTTGGCGATCAATCGCAGGACCTGCGTGTTGATCTCGTCCGGGTCTTTGTAGCCGAGTGAATCTTGATAGAAGGTCGACAAGGCTCCCACGACGGAGCTGAGAATCGCCATCGGGTGCGCGTCTCGCGGGAATCCGTCGTAGAACTGCCGCATGTCTTCGTGCAACAACGTGTGACGCCTGAGGGCCGTGCGGAACTCATCAAGTTCTTCGCTCGTGGGCAGCTCGCCGTAGATCAGCAAGTAGGCGACTTCGATAAAGTCGCAGCTGGCGGCTAGTTGCTCGATCGGATAGCCGCGGTAGCGAAGGATCCCGGCTTCGCCATTGAGGAATGTGATTTCGCTAGTAGTCGAGCCTGTGTTGACGTAGCCCTCGTCTAGTGTGACGACGCCCGTCTCCTTTCGCAGGGTCGAGATGTCGACCGCCGTCTCGTCTTCGACACCCGTGACCACCGGCAGATCGACGGCTTTGTCGCCGATCGTTAGCTTGGCGTGTTGGCTCATGGTTTGCCTCTCCTAAATCCATCAACGCAAGAAGCAACCCGTAAGCAGGCCGCGAAAAGCCTCCGCGAGCAAGAAATGGCGATTGCACTAGTGGCGGGCCACGTCGCAGAGCAGTGCTAACAGTTTAGCGAGCCGTGTTCTGGCCATCAATCGGCACGAATGGCGATTGTGAGGCTAGGCAGCGGCAAGAAAAGAGTGATCTGCCAACAACTTAGAAGAGGTCGAGCAAAAGAGAACGGCGCCTCCGACCCGAGGTCGAAGACGCCGATCAGTGGCCAAGTGGCAAAGCCGCGTAAGCGTAAGCCGCGATCTTTGGAGTGGCGGGCGGCAAATCGCAAAATAAGAGGAAACGGTCGCGCTGGCGACGTTTTTCGCGGCGGTCGCCTCGCCTCATCTGAAAGGATCAGCACCGGTTACGCCGACGGTAGCGATTAGGCCGCGTGGCGGGGTTCGCGAAGGCGACGTTGGTAGTCGAGCGCTTCGCAGCGGACGCATGGCAAGTAGACAAGCCAACCGCAAGTCTTGCATCGCGTTGGCGGGCCAGCGGGCTCCGCCTCGGTTGGCTCGCGGCCGTAGTCGCCACGCTTGCCCGTAGCGAGGGCGCTCACGGTTCCCCGACTGACGCCGAGTTTCGCGGCGATTTTCCGTTGCGACAGCTCGCCCTCGTCGAGCAATCGCCGGACTTCTTTAACCTTGGAGAGTGTGAGCATCGCTGGCTCCTGGTGTGATCGATGGGTAAAGCCGCTGCAGAAAAGCCGCTGAGGAAATTGCGTCACGAAGCATCGAGCCACGCATCCGGCAGATCGTCGTCGGCCTGGTCATCAAGATCGTTGAGGCAGAAATCGCCGGGCTCCGGCACGACTTCGTCCGCTGCGTCGAGCGAGTCATCTGGGGCAAACAGGTCAAGCCATGCATCGCCCAGGTTTTCTGGCTCGTCGGAGTCCGTTTCCCAGCTACTTTCCGGCTCTTCGGGCGGGACGGCATCGCTAGGTTTCGCCATGTCTATTTCTCCTGTTGGAACACGTTTGCGACCGGGCGGTTAGTGTTCACATGTTCACTAAACGGTGGCGTCAATCTAACATAAAAGTGGCCAAATAAAATGCCAATCGCATAGATTATATGCGCTTTATATGCTTTTCAGGCCTGTGCAGACACGCTCGTGCTGTTCTTGCTCAGCAGCCCTGAGGGCCGGTTATAGGGCGTCGCGGAAGCATGCTGCGACGCGGGCCTCTGGCTGGTCGATATCCATTGCGTGGCACGGATTGCCTCGAAGCGGTAGACGCACGGAATGCGTCTTTCGTCTGGCTTGGAGTCCGTCTGTGTCCTTCTCGATGTTGCAACTGGCGCTCGGCGCCTCGTTCTTCTTGGTCTGGCTTTTCATCGCCGGCACGATGCTCAGCGATCGGCTAGCGACCATCCGGCGTAGCCGAAGCGGTGCTCAGCTAGAGGCGGCTACCGGCGTGCTCCGCGGTCCGCACGGCCGCAAAGCTCAGCAACACGGGCAGTCGCCCAGCAAGCGCATGGCGGCCGGTGTGTAAACGCGGCGGACGTATCTCTCGTCCGCGCCCGACGAATGAGCCAACGAATGCGCCGACGAATGAGCCAGGCACAGGCAGCAAAGCCAAGCCGGTTGAGATCGATCGAGTAGCTGTCGATCATTCGACGAAGAATGAAGCTTCTAGTCGCTTCCGTTTAATCGCTGCTTGGCAGTGACAAACATGCTGGCCATCTGCGGCGAGAACTCTTGCAGGGTGGGTAGTTCTTCCAGCGGAAATTGAGCTAGTGCCGTTTCCGCGGCTGCTTGCTCCCCGCGCGTCGTTTCGCACACCACGATCCCTGCCAGGCCGAAGAGGCGGAAGTTAGAAAAGCTGTCGCCTAGCTCCGATAGTCGTCGGCAAAGTCGCAATGCGTCATCGTACTGCTGGCGACGCAGGTATAGGCCGACAAGACTTTGGTCGGCGAGGTGATGGTAATACGGGTCGGCGTCGGGAAAACGCTTTGCGACAGCGGCCCATGCCTCTTCGCTGGTTTCTACCATCTTCGCGTGGAAGATTTGCCGAACAACGTCTGATTTCTCAACGGGGCCCTTTTCGGCGGTAGTAAGCACTGACCCAGGCCGAAACGTTGCCGCCATCCAGCCACCCGCCAGCAGCGTCACGGCGACGAGTAACACACCCCGCTTCCAGCGCGATGGCTCCCGATGAATGGCGCCTGCTGTTTGCATGAGGCGGCCGAGCTCGGCTGTTGCTTGCGTGTTTGCGCCTTCTCCGACGAGCGACTCTGCACCAGACCAATGGCCGGAGTTCGGCGCCCAACCGTCGACGGTCGCTTGTTCGGCAAGCACTCGCAGATCAGCCGACAAGGCGGCGGGCGACTCGGGGCGCTTTGCTGCCTCCTTCGCCATCAGTCGCTCGACAACCAGACAAAAGCTCGGCGAAACATCGGGACGCGCGACCGCAAGTGGCGTCGGCTCCGCGTTGAGGTGTTGCACCGCGACTGCGAGCGGAGTGTCGCCTTGGAACGGAGGTTCGCCCGCCAGCATGTGATAAGCCGTGACGCCAAGCGAGTAGAGGTCGCTCCTTGCGTCAACCGGTTTGCCCTCGATCTGCTCGGGGCTCATGTAGAGCGGCGTCCCCATGGTGACGCCCACCTGCGTCAGCTTGACGCCGTCAGGTTGCTCGACGCGCGCGAGACCAAAGTCGGCGACCTTGACTTCGCTCGACCGGGCCAGCATGACGTTCTCTGGCTTGATATCGCGGTGGACGATGCCACGCTCCGACGCCCTGTGCAGGGCAGAGGTGACTTGCCGCAGCACATCCAGCGTCAGTCCTGGCTCTAGCCGACCGTGGCGTTCGATCAGTTCGCCGACGTTGCGGCCTGGGACGTACTCTTGCGCGATATAGTGATAGCCGCCCGTCCGTCCGACTTCGTAGATCTGCACAATATTTGGGTGCAGCAAGGCTGCCGCGGCGCGGGCCTCGTGCTGGAAACGATTAACGTAGCTTGCGTCTTTGGCAAGCTCGGGGTCGAGCACCTTGAGGGCAATCTGCCTGGCGAGCGACGTCTGCTCGGCAAGATACACTTCGGCCATTGCACCCCGACCTAGTCGGCGGAGCACGCGATAATCGCCAAGTTGCTCGCCAGTCAGGTCCATTAGCTAGTTGCGATCAGCCAGGGAAGAATCGGGCTAAGGACTTGAGGCGAAGGCGATCCGCTAGCTCTTCACAGGGATGCCGACATCTTGCAGTACGACGCTCGTTGTTTCCGACTTGTTGAGTACGTAAAAGTGAATGCCTGGCACGCCAGCGTCGAGCAAGCCCTGGGTCTGCTCGGTTGCGTACTCAGCACCGGTGCGGGCCTGGGCCTCGGGATCGTCGCCAGCCGCATCAAGACGTTTCGCCAACGCGTCAGGAAGCTTGGCCCCGCACATGGCGGTGATTCGCTTTACCTGTCCAGCGTTCGAGATTGGGAGTAAGCCCGGGACGATTGGCGCGGAGATTCCGGCCGCCTCGCAGTCATCGCGGAAGCGAAGAAAGTCGGCGTTGTCGTAGAAAAGTTGAGTAATCACGGCATCGGCGCCGGCGTCAACTTTTCGTTTCAGATTATCCAGGTCGGCTTCGCGATTCGGTGCTTCTTGATGCACTTCGGGGTAGCCGCCAACGGCGACGTCCATCGTCGGGAAGTCGTCGTGGATCATCGCGACAAGTTCGTTTGCGTAGCGATAGCCGCCCTCTACTGGCCGGAACTCGGTCTCGCCCTGCGGCGGATCGCCTCGCAGGGCGACGACGTTCTCTACCCCAAGCTCAACCGCTTTCCGCAAATACTCGCGGATCTCGTCTGGCGTTCGGCCCACGCACGTTAGGTGGGTCGCCACTGGCAGTTCAAAGTCACGCCTGACGCGGGCGGCAATGGCGAGTGTCTTGTCTTGCGTCGATCCGCCAGCGCCATAGGTGCACGTGATGTAGCTGGGCGAGAACTCCATAAGCCGGCTCGCATGGCGGAAGAGCGCCGCCTCGCCCGCCTCTGTTTTTGGCGGGAATAGCTCGAACGACAGTCCAAACTTCCCCGGCCCGTAGGCATCCGATATTCCCATCTAGTCGTTTCCTGCTCAAAAATTCCCGCTCGACGGCCTACTTGGGCGACATACGGACTGCTGTCGCTCCGTTGCATCTCGTCGATTCTAGCAGAGATGCGGGTGACGAGTACAACGTGCCGGCGGCCATCCGGGGCGTGGCACAATCCGTACCACCCTTATGGCGTGCGTAAGCGGTTGGCCAATGAGTGTGGTGACGCACGAAGTGGCATACTCGTCCAGGAAAGACTGCACCGCTGACATAGCTTTTTTGTGGTCGCAGTAACTGATTAAGGTCAGCCGCCAGAAGCAATTACGCATGGCGACACAGCGAATGCAAAAGCCTATGTCAGCGGTGCAGTCTTTACTGGACGAGTATGCCACTTCGTGCGTCACCACACT
>JBCDCL010000117.1:0-7757 GCA_039182175.1 Planctomycetota bacterium | reverse complement strand
GTACCGGGATCGGTACGACGTGACGCTGAAGTTCTGCGAGCGGCTTGCCCGGCGGTGGGCGAGCTTCGACAGGTTTGGTCATCCGCTTGAGATCGGCCACAGCTTTCAAGAATCCGCCCTGGCAGAAGAGATGGCCTCGGCCCGCGGAGCAGAGCCGTCTGAGCGGCAAATCCCCTTACTGGCGGCACTTTTGTGCTGTGCACCTTTCGATATCGCTCTGTACGACGCCTACGGCAATCTCCACGGCATTCCCGCACTCGCATCGCTCAACGAGACCTACTGCAGCAGCGATCTCTCTTGCTTTCTACAACCCGCGACCGACGGCGAAGTAGCATTCGGCGGAAAGTATCCGGCGGACTTTATGGTGAATCCTCCGGCCAAGTCACTCGCCGCCTGGCACCTCGTTGGCGGGCTCGATCCGTTGTCGATGGATGAGTTGACCGGCGATGAACCCGATGATGGTCATCCCGTCCTGCTCAGTGACTGGATCAAACAAGACGGGCTAGACTGCCTCAAAATCAAACTCCGTGGCGCCGATAGCGAGTGGGACCACGAACGCCTAGTGAAGGTGGGCGAGATCGCCCTGTCGCATGGCGTGCAAGACCTAACCGCCGACTTTAATTGCACGGTGCATGACCCAAGTTACGTCATCGAGATTTTGGACAAGCTCGCTCGTGAAACGCCGGAAGTCTACGAGCGACTGCTCTACATCGAGCAGCCTTTTCCGTATGACTTGGAGAAGCATCAGATTGATGTCCGCGAAGTCTCCGCACGCAAGCCGCTATTGATGGACGAGAGTGCCCATAATTGGCAGCTTGTTCGGCTGGGCCGATCGCTAGGCTGGAATGGCGTCGCGCTGAAGACCTGCAAAACGCTGACGGGGGCCTTGCTCTCCCTCTGTTGGGCTAAAGCTCATGGCATGCACCTTATGGTGCAAGACCTGACGAACCCGATGCTGGCTCAGCTCTCTCACCTAACGTTCGCTGCGTACATCGACACGCTGCGGGGCGTTGAAACGAACGGGATGCAGTTCTACCCAGACGCTTCTAGTCCAGAGGCAGCAATCCATCCAGACGCCTACCGGCGACGCGATGGCAAGGTCGATATCTCCACGCTGGACAAGACGGGTTTTGGGTATCGTGTGGGTGAAATAGCACGTGAGCTCCCGGAGCCGGCAGTCTCACTTGGATTAACCGCCTAGCGGCGGTCCGATGGCAGAGTGCAACGACCACGCCACTGTTGCTGCGGAATCTTGAATCTCGGCGTCGCCCCTGCGTGAATTACTAGATCCAAATTTGTGCTTGCGGTAACGACAGCGTAACATCGAGTGCTCACCCGGTAGCCGGAACGCAGCTCCAGCGACTTTCTCATGAAAACGTTCGATTTCTTGCGACTGATCCCGTTCCTCGGATGTCTGCTGGTGGCGGCGTCGCTCGCCGGAGCTGCAGACCGTTCACCACAAACTTCGGACGATCCCGTCCCGGCAATCGAAGAACTTACGTTCTGGGTGAAGGCAGACCAGCGCGAAAAATTTTTGAAGCTCGACGCCGAGATTTGGACAGCGACTCTCGCCAAACAGCCAGGATTCTTGGGCAAACAAACTTGGCTGGCTTCGGATGACCCGACCAGCGTCAAGCTCGTGATCCGATGGCGAACGATGGCTGACTGGCAAGCTGTCCCGAAAGACATCCTCACCGCGACCGACGTGCGATTCATCGAGGCTATGGGTGGCCGAGAGAATTTTCGCATGGTTTCGAGCAAGGCTTATGCTCTACAGCAAGAGAGCGAGTACAACGCCGCAGAGGCCAGCGTCGACGAAATCACAAATGACGACCAGCCCGCCGATGTTTCGGAAACTGAACGTAACGCCGAACCCAGTAGCAGGACACTGGATGCAAACGGCGAGACAACCATCGACGTCCGCGAAATTCACTCTCCCGATTGGACCGCCAAGTCAAAAGAGCTTGTCGTCAAGAAAGATCCCGTTTATCACCGCGATAAACGTTACCAAGCGATCAATCTCCGCGACTTTCTGGCGGCAAAGCTTGACCTGGAAGAGCTAGAGGATGGCGAAACCACACTCGTGTTTGTTTGCTCGGACGGGTACGAGCCGTCGATGCCACTTAGCAAAGTGCTAAAGAATGATGGCTGGCTCGCCATTCGCGACCTCGACGCACCGGAGGGTGAACAGTGGTCGCCCGCGTCGTATGGCGTGCGGGAAGTTGTCTTCGAGCCGTCCTATCTGGTCTGGCCCGATGCGCCGCGACACAACCCATCGTTTCAATGGCCGCACGGGCTGGAAACGATCCGCGTCAAGAATAAAGATCCGTTCCGTGAAGTCGCATTTCCTCGCACGGCGCCGGAGCACGCCGCCGGCTTCAAAGCGTTTAAGGTGAACTGCTCAAAGTGCCACATGCTCAACGGTGTGGGTGGCGACATGGGACCTGAACTCAACGTGCCCAAGAACATCACGGAGTACTGGAGCCCAGAAGACGTGAAAGCATTCACGCTCGATCCCGAATCCTTCCGTGCGGGCAGCCCGATGCCTGCGATGGACTATCTGGGCGAAGAGACCGTAGACGCCATCGTTGCCTACTTGCAGCACATGGCAAACGAGAAGCGACCATAGCCCAGCGTCGCTGATCACACGTCTTTGATTTGCGGCAAGTACGCCGTGGCTTCAACCTCGATCAGCACTTCTGCGCTGGGCATCATGCCGGAGACTTCGACTACCGTACTCGCTGGCGGCTGGTCGGGGTAAAAGAGTTTGCGGACTTGGTTATAACGCGGGAAGTCACGCAGGTCTTTGAAATACTGCACCAGCTTGATCACGTCGGCCATTTGCCCGCCGAGCCCTTCGACGGTGGACCGTACCTTATCGAGTACGTACCAGCTTTGGGCGAACGCTGGGCCATCAATCAAATCGACCGACGCCTCTCCTGTCTGGCCAATGGTCTTGCAAACGTCGGCGGGCAAGTCTTCAAAGCCGCGAATCACCCGGCCCATCTCTGGATCCATCGGAACGATGCCTGACATTAAGACAAGATCGCCAGCTCGCCGGTAGGGCGCGTAGCGGGCGAGAGGTTTGGCGGTGTGGTCCGGCATGGCTGTTATCCTCGGATGGCGGCGACCGTGCGCGAGACGCGATCGAGAAACTGCTGTCGCTGCTTAGCGGTTGTGTTGTTCATCGAATAAAGCTGCAGCCAACTCGTCTTGCAACTAAGCGCGAACAACGCCCTGATCGCACGGGTGAATAGTCGCCGGCAAGGGTTGCCGATCAGCTGAATCCACCACCACGGCGAACCGGACGTCGTGACCACCAGCAGTCGACGGACATGGCGAAGCTTTGAGGTGACTGTCTCGCCTTGCCGGCGTGGAATATCAAAGGCGTAACCGGGCAACCAGGCACGCTCGAACCAACCTTTGAGCATCGCTGGGGGTCCGTGAAACCAAGTAGGAAATACGAATGCCATCCCCTCGCACCAAGCAAGGGCGTCTACGTGTTCTTGCAGCGGTCTCGCATTCACTTTAGGTTTGGCGACGTAGGTTTGCTTCTCGTCGTAGGTCAACGCCGGCTGAAATTCCTCAGCGTAGAGGTCAATCAGTTTGATCTCATGCCCGTTCGCCTTAAGGCCATCGACCACCAGCTGTCGTACCGCGCTAGCGAAGCTCTCAGGATCGGGATGGCAATAGACCACAAGAAATCGCATGTAGGTCGTACACCGTAGGGAGACTAATGCTAGCCAGGCATGCCGCGGAAACGTCAGGCTTACTTGCCGGAGCCTACGAGTTGTGCTTTCTCTTCGACGCCAACGCCTTTGTTGACGAATTCGAACCGGCAAACTTGACTTAGGTCGACTTCGCCGGGCTTGTACAGACCGGCGGCGACCATCTTGCTATGAAAATCGTTGACACGCTCTTGCGACAGGGCGCCGATGCCTTTCGTAAGCGTATCGCCTGAATCGACGATGCCACGTTCGATCATCTTCTGTCGCGAAAACTTCAGTTGTTCGTCGGTCATCTCGCGATTCTCTCGGCGTATTGCTGCATGAGCAAGCGACGGATCGCCATAGAGGTAGTTCACCCAGCCGAGTATCGATGCATCGACGAATCGCTGCACGATGTCGGGATTTTCGTCCGCATACTTGCGGCGAGTTACAAGCAGTGTCGAGTAGGTGCTCCATCCGTAGTCGGCAAGCAAGAAGACATTCGGTTCCGTACCGGTGACTTTCGCAATCGTTAGCGGCTCGGCGCTCATGTAGCCTTGTTGGACAAGATTCTTGTCCGCCAGGAACGGCGCCAAGCTAAACGTGTAGGTACGAATGCCACGTGACGGAAAGTCGTGGGCCGATTGCAGCCAGCGATAGTACGTCTGCTTTCCGGTGGCGCCGATCAGCAAACGGGCCGTTTTGAGATCTTCCCAGCGGTCCCTCCCCTGCCCTGGATGCGAGATCAAGCACTGCACATCACGTTGGAAAAAACCGGCGATTACCACCGAGGGGAGCCCCTGCTTTATGGCGTCAAAGGATTGAATCAGATTACTTCCCATTAAGAACTCGATCCGACCAACGGCAAGCTGCGCCCGATTGTTTACCAGGGGGCCGCCTTGCAAGATGGTTACGTCGAGTCCATATCGCTTATAGGTCCCATCCGCGAGGGCTTGGTAGAAACCGCCGTGCTCTGCTTCCGCCTTCCAGTTGGTCGCGAACTTCACAGCGTCCAACGCGTAGCAGGCGCCTGCCCAAAAACAAGCGGCCACGATCAGCAGACTGCAAAACAGAAAACGCATAGGGAGGATACTCTGCTAGGTGACCACTTTTGGTGGCTCTTCGAATCCGGGCCAGCCACGTAGTTTACCGGGGTTGAGCAGGCCGAGCGGGTCGGCTTCATGCTTGAAGGCAATCTGCTCAGGGTCGATTTGCTTCATCCCGCCATCTTCCTTGACGTAAGTGTGCGGGTCAAACACGGGACATCCCTCGGCCTCGAAGGCGTCGACGATCTCGTAGAGCCGCTCTGGCGTTGTGTAGCGAATGATTGGGATCGCGAACGCCACCAACTGCCCGTGTGCCAATACGAACTCATGGTGCGGCAACACCTCGTCGCCAAAGAGTTCGATAAAGTGCTCGATCTTGGCGGTGTCGACAGGAGACGGAAAAAGCACCTGAAGATAGGTAATCGACTTATCGACCTTGAGCACCTGCAGCGTCGTATGGTTGTAGGCGAACTCAGTGATAGCCGGCAGCCCTTGCCGACGGAACTCCGCTTCATCGCCGCTATAAGCCAACTCCGCGTCAAACTTCGGCAACAAGTCTCGGTATCGCTCAAAGTCGCAGCGGAGCAGTATTGCGAGCATCAAGTGCTTGCCGGCAGCGACCTTTCCTCGCAACGGTTTGACCATGGGCACAATGCGTGCATCTACGGTCGCGAGTAGCTGTGCTTTGATATCCGCCGCATGTGTCGCCTTGCACAGCTCGATCGCCTGTGCGTAGGAGTCGACTAGCGTGAGACATTGCACCCATTCTTCGGCAGGCGTCAGCGCGATCTCTAGTTCCGTGACAATTCCGTTGGTGCCATAAGCGTGATGAACATGGTTTACCGCGTCGCCCGTCAGCTCAATCACACGCGGCGGCGCCTCACAGGAAACGACCCGCAGCCGCCGGATCACGCCGGGGTCACGCAGCATGCCATGCCTGGCCGATCCGATCCCGGCACTGCCCCCGGCAACGAATCCGCCGATCGTTGCACTACGCTTGGTCGACGGGTAGATCAGCACCTCTTGCCCCGACTGGCGGGCTGCGTCATCGACGGCCGAGATCCTGGCGCCAGCTTGCACCCGGGCGTAGCCGTCACCCACTTCAAGCACTTTGTTGAGCTTGGTTGTTTCAAGAATTACCCCACCCTGCAGCGGCACTGCCTGGCCGTAGTTACCGGTGCCGCCTCCCCGCACCGTGATCGGTACGCGATGTTCAACACAGTGCCGCACGACTTGGAGAAGTTCGTCTTCGCTGCTGGGCGTCACCAACAGATCGCCGCGACAGCGATCAAGTTGGCTCTTGAGAATTGGGCTGTACCAGTAGAAATCGCGCGACTTTGTCGTCAGCGTGTCAGGATCGGTCGAATGGCTGATGTCGGCGAGCTTAGCGGCAAACGCTTGCCAATCGACGGATGCCGAATCGAATTTCGCAGACGGTTCGCAGCTCATCAGTCACGCAGTCGGTTGAGGTCAAGCTCGCGATAATCTGGCCCCTCTGCCGTGCATTCCGCGCCGCCGCGCAATACGACGCGGTCGCCGTGAGGACGGCCAATCAGCTCCGAGTCGTCTCTCGCGTTCCACAGGATCAAGTCCGCGGGACTGCCGACTCGCAGGCGGCCGTCCCATTGTAGCCCCATCGCATTCGCGGGCGAGTGAGTCAGGGCGTCAAGCCAACTGGTGACCGGACTATCGAGATGACCGACGAGTGTCGCCTCGCGAAAGGCTTCCAGGGGGTCGAAGTCGCCGTAGGGAAAGAACGGATCGCGGACGTTATCGGTGGCAATAGAAACTGCGACACCAGCGGCACGCAGCTCGTGGACCAAAGTCAGTCCACGACGACGTGGTGTTTGTTGTCCTGATTGGCGATCTTGCAGGTAGAGGTTTGTGAGCGGCAACGTCACCACGTGCAAGCCCGCCTTCGCGACCAGCTCGATATGCTCCCGGGCAGTGGCTTCGTCCATCGCGGCGAGCGAACATGCGTGGCCGCATAAAACACGTCTCGGGAAGTTTTGACGCACAACCTCTTCTGCAATCCTGGCCAATCCATCGGCGTCCGGATCAAGGGTTTCGTCGACGTGAAAATCGACATCAAGCCCCCGGTCTGCGGCAAGCATTAGAATGCGAGCGATCAAAGCGTCAAAATCGGCCGTCATATAGCAGAAGGCGCCAAGCACCAGGCCATGTTCGGCAGCTCGATCGGCAACACCCCGTGCCCAGGTCTCGTCCGCGAAGTCATCGATTGGCGTGAGTGTGGCGAGTTGCAGCTCGATGCGATCTGCCCACGCTTCGCGTAATTCTGCGAGCACGTCGACAGCATCTGCCGGCGGCCCCGCCGGCTCCTCCTCGCGACGCACATCGACGTGCGAACGCATCGCACGCACGCCATGGGCATACGCAGTACGAAGTCCAAATTCGGCACGGCGACGTAAATCGTCCCGCGTCCAATGCCGCTTGTCCTGCTCGACGGCGTCGATGGCGGCGTGAAGGTCGCCACCTTCGATTGCACATCGCGAAACGATGTGGCATTTGTCTAAGTGCGTGTGGCAATCGACAAAAGCTGGCGTCAAAATAGCACCGCCCACATCAATTACAGAAGCTGTTGGCGGAAGCTCTGCGTCGCCAATCGACACAACTTTTCCGCCGCGTATGCCAATTGATGTTTCTACAAACTCTTGCCGAAGAGGCGCGGCTAGCGTGCTCAACGCGACTTCGTGATCGAGCAGCACGGCTGGTATGCGGACATGGCGAAGCAGTAAGACGTCGTTCGCTGGTAGCTCAATCCACCCCATTACGCATCTCTCCGCACGGCACTCTCGTGCCAGGCGCCAAGGAGCAACTGGCTCAGGGCATGGGTCGCCAAATAAGCGGTGATGCCTGTCGCAGAGATCAACGCCAACGCGGCGAACATCTTGGCAATGTCGAGGCGGAAGCTGCTTTCAAGAATCGTCGACGCTAGACCTGTCTTGTCACCGCCAGGCCCAACAACGAACTCGCCCACTACGGC
>JBCDCL010000116.1:0-7766 GCA_039182175.1 Planctomycetota bacterium | reverse complement strand
TGCGAGCCGGTGTTGGCGACCTCGGTCCAAGCGAGCGAGTCGCAAGAGTTCGCCATGCACTTTGGCGACGTGCGAGACCGATTCAGACTTCTGGTGCTCGATGGCTTTCGCTCCGATCTAGACGGCCGGCGGATTCGCACCAACGGCATCAAGAGTTCTGCCCATGTCTACCGGGCGCTGAAGTCGGCCATCGAACAATCGCAGCCGGGGCATGTCTACGTGCCCTACGGAAATTTCCTCGCGCGAACGGCGGCCTTGCCCTTTGGTTTGACGCGGGCCTTGCGAAAGGCTGACGCCGAGGCCGAAACGTTGCTGATCAGCGGACGCTACTTGCAGCCACCGCGTGGCATCGCGCAGTCATTGCGGCAACGCTTCTTATTGGAACTCATCAGCCGCGGGCCGTGGGAGAATGTCTTTCACTTGGACGATGTCGCGATCGAGCAGTTCACCAATCACGGCGGCCGGATGGCGCAGCTTGGCAAGCTCATGCCCGATCCGCACAGTGAGACGCCCACCATGGATCGCATCGCCGCCCGCGAGCAATTCGGCCTGCCCGTCGACGGCCGGGCAATTGCCGTGGTGGGGCTGATTGAGAAACGCAAAGGTCTCGCAGCACTGATGCAGGCGATGCGAGATGCGAGCACGCGCCTGCGGCCGACCGATCGCTTGTTTCTGATCGGTCCGCAACATCCCGAAGCACAGGCGATGCTCGCTGGCGAGTTTGCCGACCTGGTAGCTGCGGGCCGCGTGGTGATGCACGACCGCCGATTGTCGACCGACGAGATTGGTCACGCCATCCGCGCCGCCGATGTCTTGGCGACATGCTATTTGCACCATCCGTATACGTCGAGCATCTTGATCGCCGCCGCCGCGGCCGAGCGACCGGTGCTTGGCGCCGACACGGGTTGGATCGGGCGGACGATCGATCAGTTTGGCTTGGGACATACTTGCGATCCGTTTGTTCGCGAGAGCATCGCCGATTCGCTGGTAGCGTCGCTCGACGCTAGCCAGCATTACCAGCCGACCGAAGCGGGGCGGCGATTTGTCGAATTCTCAACCGACCGCAACTACGTCGCCCACTGGACCGCTCGGCTACGCGAGCGAATTGGCCTGGGGCCATCGCCTGACCTACGAACGTGGCAGTGGGCACTGGGTGGCGAAGGGTGTTTGGCCCGGGCGGCGTAATTGCTCGGCAAACCTCTGTTGAGTAAACAAAGAACCGCCAAGAAGCCAAGACGCCAGAAGAGAGCGCCTTGTGAATTAGCGGTTGCTTGGCGTTCTTCGCGTTCTTGGCGGTTTTCTGCTGCCATCCAAACTGTTAGACGCGTCGTTTGCCGCCGGCAGCTGGGCGGGCTACAGTTGAGCAGAATGCCAATCCGCCAGTCGGCGCCAGCCGGCTCGCTTCGCCTCGCTCACTGGAGACCCACCGATGACTCGCCCCGCCGTTGCTCAGTCGCTCATGTTCGCGCTCGCCCTACTCTGCTTGGCGCCCGCCAGCGTGGTGCTCGCCCACTGCCAAGTGCCGTGTGGCATTTATGGTGATGAGCGCCGGTTTGAAGAGATGCTCGAGCACACCGAAACCATTACCAAGGCGATTGCACAAATCGGCGAACTTGCCGGCACGCACGACGCCACCGGCCACAACCAACTAGCCCGTTGGGTGGTGACCAAAGAAGACCACGCCACCAAGACGCAAACGATCATCGGCGAGTACTTCCTCGCGCAACGGATCAAGGCCGACTCGCCTCGCTACGTTGAACAACTTAAAGCAGCCCACGCCGTGATCGTCGCCGCGATGAAGTGCAAGCAAGCGGCCGACCCGGCGACGGCCGACAAGCTGAAGCAGGCGATTCTCGATCTCTACCGTGCTTACGAAGGCAAAGAGCCTCAGCTTGGCCACCACGATGGCCATGGGCACGGCGACCACAAGCACGGCTGACCTTCGCAGCTGCCGGTCACGGCAGGAAGCAGCAACTGCGGCGCGGTAGTAGAAATCTCCCCATCGGCCCCCCCGATGTGGCGGGATTATTTGGCTGGATAATTGCCGGCGAGGGAGCGAATTCCTGCCAAATCCTCTCCTAATCCCGCCCAGTTGTTGACCCGTGCGGCAACACTGGCGACGATGCGACTTCGGCCAGCCGCTTGCGGGCGGCATGCCGGCTCGTATTGCTGCTTGTGTGTCTGCACCTTTGCCATGCTTCTTGGGGAGCCCCTGCCCATGCGCCGCCCACTCGCCCGGTTCTTCGCGGTCCTGCTCGTCGCTGCATTCTGTGTCGTGGGCTCAGTCCGCCCTGCTAAAGCAGCCGTCAGCTTTACCGGCGATGTGCGGTTTGGATCGAACGGGTTTACTCTTTCGATCGGCAATGACTTGCCAGGCGCTTACTCCGTAGATGGCGGCAGCGAAGACCTTTTTGAAGGCTCCATCGCTGTTGGCAACAATTCGTTTGGTACCTTGACGGTGTCCGATCCCGGAAGTGTCTTTCAAGCCGGCCGAATGGAGATCGGCGTCGGCGCTGTTGGAAATACATTCGTCGAAGCCGGCGGCGCCTTGTTACTCACGAACGATCTATCGATTGGCGGAAGTCCATTCAGCGAAGGCAGCCTCGGCAGCTTGACCGTAACCGGCCGAGGATCGGTGGTAACCAGTCCCGCATTCTTTGGCTCACCATCTCGCATCGAAATCGGCTCAGGCAGTCTTCACGTGCTGGACGAGGGCATTGTTGACTTGCCGAGTACTGAACTAATCGTTGGCATCAATGGCGAGGTATTGCTCGCGGACGGACTGGTGAGCTTAGAATCCATCGACAATGGCGGCGTCCTCTCAGGAACAGGCGAGTTCACCAATCCCGGTTTTACCACGCGGGGCATTTCGAACTCGGGGCGAATCGAAGTCGCAGCCGCTCAAACGCTCAGCTTTAGTCGTCTCGGGGACGCTACAAATACGGGCGACATCGTTATCCACGGCGGCGAAATCAATTTCGACACGGAACTAGAGAATCAAGGATTCAATCCGCAAATGCGTGGCCAAATCGATCTACGCGATGGCGTGCTGCGTACCGTTGGTGGCTTCGGTTCGTCGGCACTTGAGCCCGGCCTCGACAATTTTGGAACGCTCTCGTCGACTGGCGGATTGAATGACGTCTTCGGTCCCGTGCGGAACAACTTCGGGGGTGACATCAGCATCACCAATAGCAGTACGACGATCTTTCACGACGAAGTGATCAACGACGGCACCATTAGCATCATGCCGGGCTCGACGGCGGTGTTTTTGAATGGGTTGATCTCGCAGCAAGGGAGTACGCTACTTGCGAACGTTGCCGGTACGAACGATGACACCGGGTTTGGCGTGGCCGAAGTGGTGGGCGCCGCGACGCTGAGTGGCTCGCTAGAGATTGGCTCAATCACCGGTGTCGAGCCAACGCTGGGCGACGAGTTCGCCTTGCTCTCGGCTAGTGGCGGGGTGTCTGGCGACTTGCTGCTGACGCAGGCGCCTTCGCCCGGGGAAGGTCTGGCGTGGGACCTCGCCGTAGAAGCCAACCAAGTGGTGCTCAGCGTCGTCGCCGCGGGGTCGCCTGGGGATTTCAATGGTGACGGGCTGGTCAACGCGGCCGACTACACCGTTTGGCGAGACAACCTGAACGCCACCGACGAAAGCGCCATCAACTTTGCAGGCGATGGTTTCTCGGGAGTCGACGTTGGCGACTACCTCATCTGGCGAGAGAATTTTGGCGCCGCCGCCTCGGCGGCCGTGACCGCTCCTGTTCCCGAGCCAGCGAGCCTCTACTGTCTGCTCGCCGGGTCTCTCATCGTTTGCTGCAGTCGCCGCCGCGTTTGACGCGGTGTAACCGCAGGATCGCAGAGGACGGTTAGTAAGAGTTTCGCGAGCGGGTCCTGCGCCATCTACGCCCGCCGTGGTCGATTTCCCACCATTCTGGACAGGCGGAGCGAAATTCTGCCTTCGCGGGTAAGCGCTCCGGCGCCCGAGGCGTCTTCTAGGTAACGAGGCAGTCGCCAAAGCATTCGGCGGCCACCCTCCTGCTCAGCTTTCCCACCCACTCAGCTTTCTCACCAACTTGGCCACATCGCGTGGCCCCCGCCTTGGAGTATTCCGATGACTCGTTCCAATCTCTTCCGTGTCGCTGCCGCTGCTTTGATGGTATTCGCTTTCTCGCTGGCGCCCGCTCGCAATGCCGACGCCATTGGTTTTTACGGCTACAAGGGTGGCTACGGCGGCTACAGCCGCGGCTTCTCGTCGTCTCGCTACGGCGGCTACGGCGGTTACAAGAGCTATGGCGGATACAAAAGCAAATACGCCTACGGCTATGGCTACAAAGGGGGCTTCGGCGGCTATCGCGGTTTCGGATATTGAGCCGTCGCATCACCCTGAGTGATTGCAGAACCTATTGATTGCAGAAGTGAGTGGTGGCGAGAGCGGCGCGACGGCTTCCTTCTCACGCTTGGAGGAGAAGGGAGCCGGGCGTCATTCCTCGCCACCAGCGGACGCCGAATTGGTGTAGCCAGTTGTGCGGTCGCAACCGCCTAGCCAGCCATCAGCGGATGATCGCGTGTCCTTGCGACTCGCAGCAGTCGGCAAACAGCCGCACGCTTCCTAGAGTTACGCATCAGCGTTGACCTAGAAGAGTGCGGCTTTTTGCTGCGCTTATCCTCACTTCGCTTTGCAAAAACAATGCAGGCGGAACTTTATCGGCGCAGGTTGCGTCTCTATTTCCGAAGCGAATGAGACATGCGGAACAAGTTCGCTGCGTGCTCGGCCAACGTTCCTGCGATTGGCTTACGTTTTGCATGAGCAGTGCTGGCGGCGAACGCTTTTGAATTGGCTTGCTAGCACACCCTGCGGCCCCGCCCGTCGTTCCCGCCACCCCATCCCACCACCCCATCCCATCACTTGGAGATCTTCCGATGAAACGTCCTGCAATCGTCCGCATCGCATTGGCGGGGCTGATGGTGTTTGCCCTATCATTCGCCGCCACGCCGTCGGCCGAAGCTCGCGGCTTTTATGGCTACCGCGGCTATGGCGGTTTCTACCGTGCCTACCGGCCCCGCGTTTACCGGCCGGTCGTCCGCCCAATCTACCGAGGCCCCGTTTACTCGCGAGGATTCTATCGCGGCTACAACCGCGGTTTCACGCGAGGCTTTTACGGCGGTTTCTATTATTGATTCGTAGCTCGATCGCCAGTTGATCAAATCGAATCGCGGCGCCGGCGCCAAACCGGCGTCGCGAAGATCAATAGGGCGAGCGTCGCTGGCTCTGGCACGGCCGTAGTGAATTCTTCTAGCAGCGGCGCCGCCAGCGAATAGCCGTCTCGCCAGAGGGTGTAGTCTGCGATATCAACTCGCCCATCGCCATTGCCATCGGCCGCCAATTCGCCAGAAAAGATCTCTTGCGAACCGAAGGCATCTCGCCAGATCTCATAGTCGGCGATGGTCACCAGGCCGTCGTAATCGTAGTCGCCCTCGGGTAGCACGGTGCGAAGTGCTTCGTAGCCCAGCAAGCGATGCACCGATGCGGTAGGATGAACGCCATCCCAAAATAGATACTCGTTTGGGTTGGCGACGATTTGCGACGTATCGTAGCTGTTGTCTCCAGGTTCTAGGCCCGGCGCTGCCGAGTCGGTGCTATTGGCGAAGCCTCGTTCGCTGGCATTCGTCACCAAGCCGCTTAGCAGACTGGCCGTATCGAGGCGGAACAGATTGACGGCCGCGTTGGCGGCCTCAAACAGATCGAGTTCGGCCGCCAGAGCGTCGTTGTAATCGATGCTCCGCTGATTCCACTCGGCCGCGAGTGTGGCCGTGGTGTTGTATGCTGGCGTCAGTCCTAACAGCGGCAGGTTAAGCACTAGGAAGTTCGTCGCCCCGTCGGCCGCAAGTTCGCTAAGGGCAATGCCCACCTCGCCGGCAGGCGCCGCCGTGTCGGTCCGGCCGCCAAGAATAAAGTCGTTGGCGCCGATCAAGATCGTATATAACGCGCCCGGATCGGTCGTGCGTGTAGCGAAGTAATCGGCCAGTTGGTCGTCCAAGTCATCGACAAACAAATTTTGCCCAAAGGGCGAGCCCGTTGTGTAGGCGCCGCCGTAGGCAAAGTTGTTGCCCCCTGGTCCGCTCGGATTGCTGGTGGCTGCGGGCGTATCGGGTTCTAGCGGTGCAAATCCAAGCCCTTCGGCCACCCATTCGGTCCAGACTTGGCCGTTGGTAAACCGCCCGTCGAAGTAAGCATTACCCGGCGTGTCGGGCGCCAAGCCTTCGAAGAAACTCTCACTGGTCCAGTAGCTGGTATTGCCAACGTCCGACAGGCTATCGCCGAATACAAACAGATCGGTATACGGCCCCGCCACGGCTGAGGTGCTTAGCAGCAGCGTCGCGATCAAGGAGCGGATCGAAAGCATCGCGTCGCTACTTCGTAGGGGGCAACCGACAACCTAACATGCTGCCGATTATAAGCCGAACACAGACAACGAGGCGACGCATGACTTTTCTCTGCTGCCGCCTAACCGCAAAAAACGCTTGCTATTGTGTTTCTGCGAGCCTCGACGCCCGAGGCAAGCGGGATCTGATAAGATGGAGGAAGCGAGAAAGTCCCGAGAGGTGCGAAACATGCGGAAGGAAAAAGTGCAAGCAGCGCTCGATGCTTTTGACGAAGAGGTCGACATCGATGCGTTTTTGGAGAAGGTCTATCTGCTGCGAAAGATCGAACTCGGCGAGCAAGATATTGAGGCAGGACGTGTCGTACCGCACAAAGATGCTAAGCAGCGACTTGATCGATGGCTCGCCTAGTTTGGACAGAGCGTGCGCTTGGAGATTTGCAAGCACTGCTGGAGTTCATCGAGCGTGATTCACCGCTAGCCGCTCGGCGGTTCGCGCAACAGATCATGGTGCGTGTGGAGCGGCTCCAGGCTTTCCCGTTGTACGGTGGACTTGTCGCCGAGGATGAAACGCGTCGTTACCGTGAGGTACTGCAAGGGAATTACCGCGTTATCTATCGGGCGGATAAGGAGAGGGTTTATTTGGTCGCTGTTCACCATGCCGCACGTTTGCTGCAACCGTCTGACCTAGAATAAACACTGCCGACTACGATGAGCACCGCCAGTTCTTCCCCAGTCGATTCACGGCCCGCACCCATCTTGCCGACGGGCGCCGAGTTGGCTGCGCCGCTGAAGCGCTTTTCTCGCACCCGGCACATCGAAATTGTTCGTCGATTATCGCAAGTAAGTGGACTGCGGAGTACGTTGCTCATCGCCGGTGTTTGGGCGCCGCTGATCGCGGTCATGGTGTGGGCGGTATGGATGCCGCGGTGGTGGGTCTTTTTGATCGCCGGCTGCGTTGTTGCGTCGCGGCAAGTGGCGATGGGCGTATTGGTGCACGACGCGGTGCACTACCTGCTTTACAAGAACCGAACGGTCAACGATCTGGTGGCCGATTTGTTCTTGGCGTTTCCAATCGGCATGACAACGGGACTCTACCGCAAGACGCATTACCAGCATCACCGCTTCACCAATACCGAGGACGACATCGACCTTCTCTCGCAACGCGAAGATGGCGAGTGGTTTGAGTGGCCGAAGAATGCTCGGGAGTTTGTCTGGGTGATGATTCGCAGCATCACCGGCATTAACCTGTACCGCGGATGGGTGATGTACAAACACTGGGCGCCATGGAATCACCTGCGCGACCCGATCTCGCCCGCATTTCCGCTCCCTACACGTGTGCTGTATCTGCTGAACATGGCGGCGGTGTACGCGGGATTTGGCTGG
>JBCDCL010000115.1:0-7803 GCA_039182175.1 Planctomycetota bacterium | reverse complement strand
GGTAGCCGCTGTTCGGCACGGTCGTCGACCGCCGCTTTGATGGCGGTCCGCATCCGATCGAGTGCCCAAAATAAATTGACCGCTGTCGGTCGGCTCGTGGCGAGAAAGTCGCATGCCTCTGTAGCAGCACGCCCCGTGCGATCCTTTTGCACCGCGAGGCAAACGCCGTAGGCCGCCGCAATGCCAATCGCCGGCGCACCGCGAACCGACAGCTGCTTGATCGCTTGCCATACATCGCGTGTGTCGAGGCAATTTAGCTGGCTGGTTTCGGTTGGCAATTTCGTTTGGTCAAGTAGCCGTAGCTGCCCCAACTCATCGCCGATCCATTCGATCGCGTTCATCAAGATTCCTGATTCAGCCTGCCAGCGGTGTATACTCCAGGCCGAAGGTATCTGCTACGGGCTGGTTGGTTACTTTGCCAGCGTGCATGTTGATCGCTTGGGCGACGGGTGGCAACTCTCTGGCGGCTCGCTCGATGCCGCCCTCGTCCTTCGACCAACGCTCGGCAATTTGCAATACCCACGGCAACGTGACATTGCACAGGGCGAACGTGCTGGTTCGGCCGACTGCGCCTGGCATGTTGGTGACGCAGTAGTGCAGTACGTCGTCGACGATGTAGGTCGGCTCCGCGTGGGTAGTAGGGCGACTCGTTTCGATACAGCCACCTTGGTCGATCGCCACGTCGATGATCACGCTGCCGGGCTGCATGATCTTTAGGTCTTCGCGCTCGACAAGTCGCGGCGCCTTCGCGCCGGGAATCAGTACGGCGCCGACAACCAAGTCGGCTCGTTCTAGTTGCTTGCGAATCGTATGGCGGTCGCTAAACAGCACGTCGACGTTGGCTGGCATGATGTCGTCGAGATATCGCAAGCGGTCCATATTGATGTCGAGAATCGATACGTTGGCGCCGAAGCCGGCAGCGATTTTGGCGGCGTTCGCGCCGACGATGCCTCCGCCGAGTACGGTGATCCACGCCGGCGCCACACCTGGCACACCGCCGAGCAAGATGCCG
The DNA here is from genome assembly GCA_039182175.1 of Planctomycetota bacterium. Taxonomy (GTDB): domain Bacteria; phylum Planctomycetota; class Planctomycetia; order Pirellulales; family Lacipirellulaceae; genus JBCCQL01. The sequence goes on along the minus strand of JBCDCL010000115.1, from coordinate 6,791 downwards.
CGACCCTGTTGCGGCCGCTCCAAGTATTTGGCTCCTTCTTGGATGCTCATCCGCCCGGCGACTTCGCTCATCGGCGTCAGCAATGGCAGCCTGCCCTGCTCGTCAACCAGCGTTTCATAGGCGACGCTCGTGGCGCCGGTGGCGAGCATCGCCTCAGTCAATTCGCGGCTGGCGGCAAAATGAAAGTAAGTGAAGACAACCTGTCCGGAGCGAATCAGTGGCCATTCAGACGGCTGTGGCTCTTTGACTTTGACGATCATATCGGCCTCGCCAAACACGGCGGCGGGGCCTTCGACCAGTTCGGCGCCGACTTCCAAATAGGCGTGGTCGGGCAGCCCCGAGCCGAGCCCGGCGCCTGCCTCGATCAGCACGCGATGCCCCCGTCGGACCAACTCCTCGGCCCCGACCGGCAGCATGCCGACGCGGTACTCATCTGGTTTGACTTCGCAGGGGACGCCGATGATCACGGGTTGCTCCGGGGGCTAACAGGTAGGGCGGCTCGGCAAGAGGACGGGCAAAATGCGTTGCGTCTGTGCAGTGTGGGAAGGAAAATCCAAGACAACAAGCCATGTTTTGCGCAGGCATTTACCCGCTGTTTGCCCGGGGGGAGCCCTTGCCGGACCGCCGCCAGGCCGTTAATTTACTGAATTCTCGCCACTGCGCTGCCCCAACCCTACGCATGGGCAAACGCAGAGCGGGCGGATAGCAAGTCAGTGTGACGGTTAGGACAGACAGGACGCGGACGATGCAAAAGACTTTCATGGCCAAGCCAGCCGACGTCGAGCGCAAGTGGCTGCTGGTCGATGGCCAAGACAAAGTAGTAGGCCGACTGGCGAGCGAGATCGCTGTGATTCTGATGGGCAAGCACCGCCCCACTTACACGCCGCACGTCGACACAGGTGACTTTGTGATTGTCACCAACGCGGACAAAGTGAAGTTCACCGGCCAGAAGTGGGAGCAGAAGGAATACGCTTGGTACACCGGCTACCCCGGCCAACGGACCATCAGCGCCGAGGATCGGCGAGAGCGGCGCCCCGAGCTCATTCTCAAGGAAGCCGTCCGACGGATGCTTCCCAAGAACAAGCTGGCGACCAAGATGCTGTCGAAGCTCAAGATCTACGCCGGACCCGACCATCCGCACTCGGCCCAAAATCCCGAAGTCGCCGATCTCGGAGTAAAGAAGTAACAGCGGGTGAATACGTAACCGTATTCCTTGACTGTCGACTGTCGGTAGCGGCTAACAACTCAACTTTCAAACACAAGCACAGCTTCAATTATGGCCGAAACGAAAACCCTCGACGCACTTGGAACCGGTCGCCGCAAGACGAGTGTCGCCCGCGTTCGCATTCGCCAGGGCGAAGGTAAAGTCACGATCAACAAGCGTGACCTCGACGAGTTCTTCCCTCTGCCGCAAGATCGCAATGCCGTGCTCGGTCCGCTAGAGCACTGCGAGATTCGTGGCAGTGTCGACGTGGTTATCCGCGTCCACGGAGGTGGATCGACCGGCCAAGCAGGCGCCTGCCGGCAGGGCATCGCCCGAGCGTTGCTGAAGTTTGACAGCGACCTGGCCGAGAAGCTACGCGAGAAGGACTTCCTGTCTCGCGACAGCCGCATGAAGGAACGCAAGAAGCCTGGTCTGCATGGCGCCCGCCGCGGTACGCAGTTCTCCAAGCGGTAAGTTTTCCAAGCGTTCGGCCTTGGTGTTGCTGCTGGGGTGCTACGGTAGGCTTCTCGCATTACCACTTCGCAAGACAATCACGAAAAGCCCGGCCAGGCCGCCAAGCCTCGGCCGGGCTTTTTTTCTTGGGCGGTCCGCCCTGGGCGTCTTGTCAGTGTGCTGCTGCTATGCGTCTGCTTGCCGACGTTGATTGGCCTCGCCGCCCGCCTGTCTTGGCTTGCCGAACTTGCAACGCACTTCGCTTGGCAGTATGCAATCGCACTGCCGGTCTGCCTCGTTTACTGCCTCGCAACGCGCCGCAAACGCCTGGCGGCTTTGGCGGCACTCTGTCTGCTATTGAATTTCAGGCAATTGGCTCCCCTCTACTCGTCGCCAACCGTGACGCCAGTCGCCGACACCTCCAGTACGCAAGTCGATCCGCTACGAGTGCTGACGCTCAACGTCCTTACCGCGAATCGCAAGTTCGATCGCGTGCTCGAGCTGATTCGTCGAGAAGACCCCGAAGTGGTGCTCCTACTAGAAGTCGATCAACCGTGGGTCGACGCGATGGCGCCGCTCGAAGCAAGCTACCCACAGCACCGGCATCGCGTGCGGAGCGACAACTTTGGCGTCGCATTCTACACCCGGATGCCAACGCGGGAGTTGCAGATTCGCGAGTTCGGTGGCGGCGAAGTTCCGTCGGTGGTGGCGGAGATCGATTGGCAGGGCGAACCCTTAACGATCGTCGGCGCCCATCCACTGCCGCCCATGTCTGCCCGTCAGTCGGCGATGCGGAACAACCAACTAGCGGCGATTGGCGAATTCGTCAGCGAATTACCGCATGCGGCAGTGGTGCTAGGGGATCTGAATATCACGCCCTTCTCGCCACACTTTCGCGATCTGCTAGAGTCGGGAGATTTACGCGACAGCGGACGAGGCTACGGCTGGCAACCCACTTGGGCAGGCCGCTTCAAATGGCTTGGCCTCCCGATCGACCACGTACTGTACTCTTCCGATTTGCAAGTTCTCGATCGGCGAGTTGGCCCGCACGTTGGCTCTGATCACCGGCCTGTGCTTGTCGATTTCAAGCGAATCGGCGGCAAGTAAGCAGATGTCGCCTCATTTGGCGGCACGTGAGCGGAACCGGGATCCAACCTCGGGGTTAGTTTGGGATAGACTTTGGTGAAGTATTTCCGGCGATAGAGATTCCCGGCCCCTAGGATTCTTGTCCGATGCAGTTGCTACGGCCCGTCGTTTGTCGAATCGCTCTACCGCTGGCCGGCTGTTTGATGTTCGCCTCCATTGCGAGCGCCCAGCCGGCGCCGGCGGAGGTCGCCGAGCAAGTCGATCGGCTGCTTGCCGAAGAACTAAACTTCGCCGCCGCTACGCTTGCGCCGCAGACCGACGACGCCACCTTCCTCCGCCGGGTATGGCTCGACATCGCGGGCGACATTCCGAGTCCTGAGCATTTGACGGCTTTCTTGCTCGATCCTCGTGCAGACAAGCGCGAGCGGATCGTCCGCGATCTCCTGGCCAAACCCCAGTACGGGCAGAACTGGGCTCGCTACTGGCGAGACGTCATTCTCTATCGGCGACTCGAAGATCGGGCGATGGTGGCGAGCAATGCCGTTGTGGTGCAACTCACGCAGCAGTTGAACGACAACGTCGGCTGGGACGCCATCGCCAGCGACTTCATCACGGCGACGGGAGACGTGCGTGAGAATGGCTCTGCCGCCATCCATATGGCCCAAGATGGCAGGACCGAAGAGACCGCCGCCGAAGTCTCGCGGATTTTTCTTGGCGTGCAGATTCAGTGCGCCCAGTGCCACGACCACCCGTGGGACCGTTGGCAGCGTGAAGACTTCCACCAACTCGCAGCGTTCTTCCCGCGGGTTGGCGTTCGCCCCTTGGTGACGCCCACTCGGCGGAGCTTTGCCGTTGTCGCGAACGATCGACCTGAGCGTCGCCGCGGACAGAAACCGGGAGATAATGTCAATCGCCGCGGGGCGCCCGAGCACTACATGCCTGACCTGGAGCATCCCGATCAGGCAGGCACGCGAACGCAGCCGCGATTCTTTCTCACTGGCGATGAAGTATCGTTTGGCTCGCAGGATGCCGATCGGCGTGGCCAACTTGCCGAGTGGCTGACTGACAGTCCTTGGTTCGCCACGGCGATGGTCAATCGGATGTGGTCGGAACTCGTCGGCGAGGGCTTCTATGAACCGGTCGACGATCTTGGTCCAGATCGCGAGCCAACAGCGCCCGCCGCGGTGGAGTATCTTTCGGATCAGTTTGCCGCCACCGGTTACGACGTGAAGTGGCTCGTCGAAACGATCTGTGCGACCGAAGCTTACGGCCGCGAGGCTCGAGCGCGTCGCAATCCAAACGCGACGCCGATGATTGCGAACGTGCCGCAGCGCCTGCGAGGCGATCAACTCTTCAACACCTTGTTGACAGCGCTTGGCATTAGTGAAGAAGAAACCCGCGGCTTAGCGATGCGAATCGGTGGTAACTACGGCGGGCCGATCACGCCACGCATGATCTTCAACTTGGCGTTTGGCTTCGATCCGAGTGTCCAACGCGAGACGGTATCGGCGTCGATCCCGCAAGCCTTGGCGATGATGAACACACCGCGAGTCAACCGAGCGATTTCGAGCAATCGCCGCACGATGCTCGGCAAGTTGCTGGCAGAGAACCTGGACGATGAACAACTGATTGATGAGCTGTACCTGCGATGCCTCGCCCGCGAGCCGAGCAGCGACGAACGCGAGCAAGCCTTGGCGTACATCGAATCCGTCGAGCAGCGATCCCAAGCTTATGAAGACTTTCTGTGGGCTTTGCTCAACTCCGCCGAATTCTCCCATCGACGATAGCGATATCGCGCAAAGTCAAAAGCCTGTTACTAGCCACTAGCCACCAATCACCAATCACGCCCTCACCATGCTCCAACATCAAATCGACGTCACCACCCGTCGCGGGCAGGTTCGATCGCGGCGAGACTTCCTGCGAAACGTTGGGGCCGCGGCAGTAGCCGGCGGCACATTGAGCTGGACCGACCGTGTGAGCCTCGCTTCGACTGAGCTAAAGCGTCGGGGCAAAGCTTGCATCTTGCTGTGGATGGCGGGCGGACCGAGTCAATTCGAGACCTTCAGCCCCAAGCCGAACCACGCTAACGGAGGCGAGACCAAAGCGATCGCGACCAGCGTGCCAGGCATTCAGATCGCCGATCGTCTGCCCGAGGTCGCCAAAGTCGTGGACGAGTTGGCCATCATTCGTTCGATGACCAGCAAGGAAGGGAGCCACCCACGCGCCAGCTTCTACATGCACCACGGCTACCTGCCGATGGGCGGCGTGAAGTTTCCGACGCTCGGCGCCAACGTCGCCCATCAGATTGGGCCGGACGCGATCGGCGCCGCGGCGAACGAGTTGCCGAGCTTCGTCCGCATCGGCGGCCGCGGACAGAATGCTGGCAACGCAGGGTTCCTTGGCGTCGATTACGATCCGCTCGTTCTTCAGAACGCCTCGCGACCACCGCAAAACACACGGCCGCAGACAGGCCGGGCACGCTACCGCCGCCGGCTAGCATTGCTCGATTCGATGCAGGGCGAATTCGCCGCGAGCGGTGGCGCCGACGTCGTGGCCGATCACCGCAAGCTGGTGCAAGCGGCTAGCGAGATGATCCTCAGCCCCAAGATGGAGACGTTCGACATTCAGCGAGAGTCGGACTCTGTTCGCAAGAGTTATGGCGAAGGGCAATTCGCCGACGGCTGTTTGCTTGCACGCCGGCTGATCGAGTCGGGCGTCACGTTTGTCGAGGTCACTCAAGATGGCTGGGATACGCATCTCGATAATTTTGCCAGAACAACCGCCAACGCCGCCCAGATCGATAGGCCGATGGCGGCCCTCATTCGCGACCTCAAATCACGCGGCTTGCTCGACGATACGCTGGTGATCTGGATGGGCGAGTTTGGTCGTACGCCGCGGATCAACCCCCGCGGCGGGCGTGACCATTTCCCTCGTGCGTTCAATGTGGCACTGGCTGGCTGCGGCGTGCGTGGTGGGCAAGTCATTGGCGAGACTGACGCCGCCGGCCAAACCGTCACCGAGCGACCAGTGACCCCTAAAGACCTTTACCAATCGATCTACGCCGCCCTGGGCATCGATGCCGACCATGAAAACCAAAGCCTCATCGGCCGGCCAATAAAATTGGTCGACAAAGGCAACGTGGTCGACGAACTGTTTGCCTAGTCGCCTGTCGACAAGTGGTCCCGTAACCACTTCGCGAATGCGTCTTCGCTCAACTCGCCGGCTGCAAGCGCCATCATCGCCTCGTACCAATCATCGTCCGTAGCGACGAGCCTCTTCCCTAAAGTCATTAGGAACGCTTCACAGACCACGGCAGCTGTTCGCTTGTTCCCGTCAAAGAACGGATGGTTCCGAGCGATGCCGAACGCATAGGCGGCGCCCAGGCTAGCCACATCCGGTGGGGGAGAACCGTAGGTCCACTGATGCCGGGGACGACTCAACGCGGAATCAAGCAACCCTTCGTCGCGAATTCCTGCTTGCCCGCCGTGTTCGTGAAGCTGAAGCTCGTGCGCAATCAACACCGATTCGCGGAGAATCCATTCAGGCTCGTCCATGAATTACTCCGCCAATCGCTTCAACACATCGCGACGCTTGTCCATCACGTCATTCATCGCACGCACTTGTGATTCGACGACTGGGTTCGGATGGACAAAAGCCAATCCATTTGGTCCATCTTCAAGATGTACTTCACCACCGGCTTCGACCTGCAATCGCGCGGCGACTTCGGGCGGTAGGAAAATCGCCGGCTTGTCATTGATCATAGTGACTTTGATGACGGTCATAATTATCTCCTCTGTGCATATTGTACCTCGCCTCGCTTTATTTCGGCCAGCGAGCGTAGACACCGCTTTCTAGTTTTCGGCTGTCTGCGGTGGCCAGCCACAGGCGGCCGCTGGCGGGGGGCTGGCCACAGTGGCCGACGATGCCATCGGACAGGTAGGCCGACAGCTCCGCCGGACCAATGCCCGGCGTGTGGCAAGTGGCGAGCAAAAAAGTCGGCGAGCGCTGGGTCAGTTGTCCGCACAAGTCGAGCAGTGTTGGCAAGTCG
>JBCDCL010000114.1:0-7827 GCA_039182175.1 Planctomycetota bacterium | reverse complement strand
TCGCAATTGGAAACTTCAGCGGCATCTCTACCAGCGCTTTGGTGGTGGCCGCGTGTTGTGGCAGCAGGCCGGTATCGAAGCATTCGACGCCACGCGAAAGTGGATTGAGTCCGCGGAAACGGCGGGCGACTTTGCAGTAACTGGCCGCCAACTACGCGACGCCCTTTATCACTACTGGACCATGCAAAATTACGGGGCCTTTCTGACTGACGACCCGCAGCGCGTTCGCGATTCTTTGACAGCTCCGCCGTGGCTCGCCGCATCCACCGAGAAAGAGAAACCGACGGCCGCTGGCGATTCGCCTTAGATCGTGGCTCAGCCCTCTAGCGGGCAGCGGGCCAGTACGTGGTACTCGGGGCCTTCTCGCAAAAGTTTGCTGGCGAAGACGGTCACTTCGGTCACGGCCATTTCGCCGGCGTCGAACTGTGCCAGCTCGGCCAGCAGCGGCGTAAGCTCGGCCGCGGCGCCACCAGCCCGGGCAGTCTTGCCAATGGTTAGGTGGGGCACGTAGCGGCGGTTTTCACCACGAAAGCCAAGATCGGACAGCGACTCCTCGACTTCCGACTGCAGGGCAATTAAGTCTTCCTGACCCCGGCCGGCGCCAATCCACAAGGTGCGTGGCCGGTCGATCGACGGGAAGGCATAGGCGCCAAGTGCCTGCAGAGCGAAAGGCGGCGTGCTGCTCGCCACACGACCGACGCGGGTGCAGACATCGACGATCTCCTGGTCCGTGATGTCGCCTAGAAACTCGAGCGTGTAGTGCAACGCTCCTTCGACTACCCAGCGAATATTCTTGGTATGCGGCGAGAGCTGATCCGCCAACGTTTGCGCACCACTGCGGATCTCGTGCGACGCTTCGATGGCGATGAAAGTACGCGTCTTCATGGTTCGTAAGAACATAGATGTAAGATGCTAGATGCTGGGCGACGCATTCACTTAATCTCAGCTGCTAGCATCTACCATCTAACCTCTAACATCCCTTCTAAAACGTCAGCATCTTGCGGTACTTTTGCATGCGGTCTTCGATGTCGTCGCGGGTGATCTCTTTCATCCGGGCTAGGCCGAAGCCTTCGACGTTGAAGCTGGCCGTCAGTGTGCCGTAGGCCATGGCGGTCTTGATCTCTTCGGGATCGAAATTGTTGTCCTGCTCGGCGAGGTAGCCCATCATGCCACCGGCAAAGCTGTCGCCGGCGCCGGTGGGGTCGATGACGTCCTCCGTCGGGTAGGCGGGCAGCACATAGGTTTCGTGCTCCGAAAAGAACATGGCGCCATGTTCGCCCTTCTTGATGATGACAAACTTCGGGCCCATGTCGCGAACGCGATGTCCAGCGAGGGCGAGATTCTCGGTGCCGGTCAGTTGCTTCGCCTCTGCGTCGTTGAGCACCAGGCCGTCTAGCTGCTTCATCAAAGCATCGAGATCTTCTCGCTGGGTGTCGATCCACAGATCCATCGTGTCGGCCACGGCCAGCCGCCGACCGGGGACTTGGTCGAGCACCTTTTGCTGCACCGCGGGCACGCCGTTAGCCAAAAAGACATACTTCGCCTGCGTATAGGGCTCGGGCAGTTGGGGGTCAAATTCGCCAAAAACGTTCAGCTGCACGTCGAGCGTTTCCCGGTCGTTCATGTTAGACAGATAGCGGCCTGTCCATGTGAACGTCTTCCCGCCCTCGACGACTTGCAAGCCAGAGGTGTCGATACCGCGGCCTTGCAGCAACTCGGTGTGCTCGTGCGGCCAATCCTCGCCAACGACGCCTACCAGGCGGACGCCCGTAAAGAAACTTGCAGCGTAAGAAAAGTGCGTTGCCGAACCGCCAAGCAGGTTGTCGTGGCGACCACCTTCGGGAGTTTCGACATTATCAATGGCAACCGAACCGACGACGAGCAGAGGCATAGGGTGGGGATTGGGGGCTGAGGGATTGGGGGATGGGGGATCAGATTGGAATCCGGGGCGAGCTGCAGAGCGGGGATTATCGTGCCCGAGCGGCTTGGTCGCAACGGGGGCCGCCGCCGACTCAGTCCAGCACGCCAGTCTCTTGCAAGGCGTCAGCTACGAGCGATGCAAGCTGGGCTGCCGCGGCGGCGTTTGGGTGCAGGTTGTCTGGGAACAACCTCGCCGCGTCGCGAAACGGCGTATAGCCATCGATCACCGTCGCCGACACACTTTCCGCGACCTGCTGGATGGTGGGGCGAACGATCTTATCGAGCGATTCAATATCGAAATGGCGATGGGGCGAGAACACCGGTGGCGGTAGGACCACAGGCACGGCGGCGACATGCGGCAATCGACGAAAGTGGTTCACGAAGGCAAGAAAGTCTTCGGCGAATGTCTCCAACCCATGGCTATTGGCGTGCTGCGCGTCATTCGTACCGAGAGCGATAACGACTACCTCCGGCTCAAAGCGGTTTACAGCCGTGAACGAAGGCGTATCCCAGTAGGGCTCGTTCGACTGCCGACCGACTGCCGCGCCGCTGTAGCCGAAGTTGCGTACATTCACGCGGTCCCCTAGCAGCTTCTGGAGCACAGCTGGGTAACACTCTTCGCGGCGGTTCTCCAGGCCGAGCCCAAAAGTGACGCTGCCGCCGACGCACGCCAATCGAAGTCGTTCAGGTCTGTCTGTCATGAGGCAATAGAATAAGCGGCGCCGTGCACTTCTTGCCAGTCGGTCACGGCTGACTTGTGACAGCTAACGGGGCAGGGCCGTGGCGCCTTCGGCAATGGCTTCTCGCTGGCGAGAGACCATGTCGTAGTAAGTTCCGCGTCGAGCCATCAACTCGTCGTGATTACCTCGTTCGACAATCCGCCCCTGCTCCATGACAACGATGACGTCCGCAGCCGCAACGGTCGACAGGCGATGAGCGATCACAAACGTCGTGCGACTATGCATCAACTCATCAAGCGATTGCTGGATGAGTTGTTCGCTCTCGCTGTCGAGATTGCTCGTCGCCTCGTCGAGAATCAGAATGCCGGGATCGGCTAGAATCGCCCGAGCGATCGACAATCGCTGCGACTGGCCACCTGAGAGTTTCACGCCACGCTCGCCGATGAGCGACTCGTAACCGTTCTCCAACTCGCAGATGAACTCGTGAGCGTTGGCGTGGCGGGCGGCCTCTACGACTTCCGCATCGGTTGCGTGGGGCCGGCCGTAGGCGATGTTGTCTCGCACGCTGCCGTCGAACAGGAAGGTGTCCTGCTGCACGACGCCAATCAGTTTGCGATAGGAATCGAGCTGCAGATCGCGGAGATCAATGCCATTGAGTCGCACGGCGCCACGCACCGGATCGTGAAAGCGGGCGAGTAGATCGGTGACGGTCGTCTTGCCGGCGCCACTACGACCGACCAACGCGACAACACTGCCGCCGGGGACGGTCAAATCGAAGTCCTCCACCACCGGCGTGCCTTCGGTGTATTCAAATGTCACCGCATCGAACTGCACCTCGCGAATCTCTCGCGGCGCCTCTATGGCATTGGGGCGATCCGGCTTGTCGGCAGGGCTTTGCAGCACTTCGAATACCCGCTCCATGCCGGCGAGCGAGCGCTGCATTTCGCTAAAGGAATTGACAATCTGCCACACGGGGTTCAGCAGCATGGCCGTATACATTTGGAAGGCCACGATATCGCCCACCGACGCACTGCCTGCGAGGCTGAGAAAACCGCCATACCAAATGATCACCACGTTGACGCCCGCCAGGATCAACGCCCAACTGCTCCAGAGGACAATTTCCCGGCGATGGGCGAAGAGTTCCTTGCGTGCCAGCGTATGCCGACCGGTGAGGAACTCAGCTAGTTCGCGATTCTCACGTTGGAACGATCGCACGACACGAATGCCGCCAAACGTTTCACTAACGCGAGCGTCGATTTGCGAGTTCTCTTTTCGCATCGAGCGGTAGATGGGCCGAATCCGCCGCGTGATCCATAGGCTCAATCCGATGGCGGGCGGGATGAGCACCATTGCCGTCAGAGCGAGTCGCCAGTTGACCGCCAACAGGATGCCGACGGCAAAAAGTAATCGCACCGCCGAAACGCCAGGCGAAATGACCGCCAGTTGCAGCAAACCACTCGTGCGATCGATGTCGCCCGTGATTCGCGATAGGATGCCGCCCGTCTTCATATCGGTCAGCTGCCCCAGCGGCAGGCGGAGCAGTCGCTCAAACAGCATCCGCCGCAGCGACAGCATCACCCGCAGATTGAGCAGCCGTTGCTGGCAGTTCTTCCAGATGTCGAGCGACCGCGACAGCACCACCACCGCCAGGAAGGCCAGACCGGCGATGTTTAGCCGTAGCAATAGTTCGCTACGAGAGAGATCGCCGCGCGAAAGCACTTCGTCGACCACGTACTTTGCAAATAGCGGCTGGGCGACTTCGAGGGCAGCGACGCACAACGCAAGGCCCATCATCACCGCAATCGTCATCCGATGCGGCCGCAGCCAATCGATGTAGAGCCGGAGATACTCGCTTCGCTCGGCTTTACTGGCGCCGCGATGGCGGTCGTCACCTCCCTCGCCGAGCGAATCGTGCGTGTACGCGTGCGATTCGCCACGTTTGTAGGCTTTGCGAAACGCTTCAAAGCGAGATCGAGACGAAGCAGGGCGAGACACGCGGACAGTCAGTAGGTGTGCAAGGCGGGCGATAGGCGGGCTTCTGCACTGTAGCGATCAACCACCGCCAGGCCCACTGCCGGCATCGGGGCTTGTCTGACGCAGGCGGTGCGCGAAGGTAAAAATGACGTCAACCGCGCACCGACGAATCGCGGGCTAGCAGGACACTTTCGATGTGTGCTGGTCGCGAGACGAACCCAAAGCAAAACGCCCGGCGGCCGAGGTGTCGGCGCCGGGCGTTGACGGAGGCGATGGTCGGACCGGAACGTCCGCCGCTATTCCGATTGAAGCTCCCCCGGCAGGACTCGAACCTGCGACAGGGTGGTTAACAGCCACCTGCTCTACCAACTGAGCTACAGGGGATCGCTGCAAGAACCTCTTCGGCAAAGCTATCTGCCGCAGAGAACTCGCTTGTCGCGATTCAGCATAATAACGGCAAAAGGGGCTCTGCTCAAGACCTTGGCTGGCAGCCATAAGGCTCTGCAAACGCCTCTCGCAGCGTCCGGAATTACCTCGTCAATTGCTCTCTGATTCTTTAGTTTTCGCCACTTGGGCCGCATTCAAGTTGTGCCTAAGCACCTCGCGAATGATCTGCCGATCGCTGAATTGCCGCTGGTCGACCCCCATTGGCTCCCACGACCCCTCGGACCACATGAAGGCCGCCTCGGGCCGGTAGGGCTCGGCATCGTCACGCAAATACGCGAGCAGTGACGCGTAGTAGTCGCGTCGCAGCCGCTGCATCGGCCAGCTTGCCCAGGGGCTTTTTTGCCCCCGCGCAACGCCTTGCCACGGCGCGTTGGCGGCAGCTAGCGGGTCGCCCCAAGCCCCTGATTCGGAAACGCCCCCAATGCCAACTTCAGAAAAATGCAACGCCGCGGCAACTGGATACCGCAAACCGTAATCACGAAACTCTGCTCGGAAGACACGCGCCGTCTCTGCGAAGTTCGCAGGCCTGGCGGGTGGAGTAAAGGGACGATAGCACGACACGCCAATGAAGTCGCAGGCTTCGAGAAAGTCTTGCATTGCTACTCGTTGATCGGCCGATTGCTGATGCCCACCGGCAAGCTCGTTATGGTTGAGGCTGACCCCGACTTGGGTGCGATCGGCCGGCAGAGCGGTACGAACTTGGCGCACCACATGCTGGTAGCTTGCTGGGTGTTCAAACAAGCTCCGCCCCATCTCGCCACTCAGGGCCAGCCAAACGCGTCGCTTATCGTCATTCGTCGCAGCAAGAGCCTCGACAATCGGCTCGATCATTGCCGATTGGTAGCTGTGACCATCGATCCGCTGGCGAGGATCAAAACGGAACTCATTCCGCCACACTTGCACCGGCCCCGCCGCATCGAGATGAGGCAGCACGGCAACATCGAGGTCCTGCTCGTTGGCCCGAGCAAACACACGCTGGAGCTGTCTCTCGAAGTGGCGAGAGAGGTCCTCGTCCATCGGCGTAAAGTTGCGTAGGTCGGTCCATGACTTGGTTCGGTCTCGCAGCAAGCCGTATTGGAAAACTTCGAGCTCGTCGCTCAGTCGCACATGAAGGTTGATGACGACTTGGATTCGTCCACCACCAGTGAGTGCTGCTCGATCGACCAGTTGTTCGCCTCGATCGAGCCGCCGCAGATCGAGCAGCATGGCGGACGAATTGAGGGGCGTGACGGGCAGTTGATGCCACGGCTCCGCCAGCGCGGTCGTTTGGCACCAACAGAGCCAAAAGCCTGCGATGCTAATGAGTAGGCGATTCGCAGCGGTCAACCTCGCCCTACCAGCCTCACACCAGAGGTTTGCAGTCCCCCCATCAGTCGCGTTATGCTCCACACTCACGTTGGTGATTCCTCGCCCCCAACACGGGTCACGCTATGTCGATTAAGACAGAGTCCACCGAAGGCATCCTCGTTGTGGCCGTCCAAGCCCCGCGTTTGGTCGAAGACTCGGTGCTGGAGCAACTTGAGAAAGACGTACTGTCGCTGATCGACAAGACTACCGAGGAGCGACTGATTATCGACTTCGGGCAGGTGGAATTTATGTCATCCTCGATGCTTGGTAAGCTCGTCAAGATTCAGAAGAAATGTAAGGAGTACAAGACCAAGCTTAAGCTGGCGTCGTTGTCACCGGATATCTTGCAGGTCTTTAAGATCACGAAACTTGACAAAGTGTTCAGCATAGAAAAAGACGTCGCTTCGGCACGCAAGGCATTCTTCAAGCGTGGCTTTTTCGGCTGAGCCTTGCGCGGTGCTCAGCAGGGCGCCGGACGGCCGTACAAGAAGCCTTGTGCACAGACGAATCCCATCTGTTTGCACACGTCGTGGTCTGCTTGCTCTTCGATCCCTTCGGCAAGGGCGACAATGCCCAATTCACTGGTCATTTGCACCAAGCGTTCAACCATCTTCTGGCGCTCTAGCGAAGCACTCGCGATACCTTGCACGAGCTTCATGTCGAATTTCAAATAATCGGGCGGCACGTCGACCAACTCAACAAGACGAGCCTGACCGGCGCCAAAGTCGTCGTACGCCAGGCCGATGCCAAGTTCGGTCAGCACCGTGCGCAAGTCTCGCATCTGGTCGCTACGCGTAGCGGTCGCCTCGTGGATTTCGAGCACCATCGGACGCGTCGGCGCGAGGTCGCGCAACTCACGTAGCGAAAGCGCCAAAACCTCAGGATCGTTGATCTCGCTTGGGTGGGTGTTGGCGAACAGAACCATCTCTGGCGGCAACTCGGCGCCGGCGGCTAGCCTTCGACACGCAGAATACGGCTGAGTTCCGATTCTAGATTCAGCACCGCCGCCGCCATAAACATCGTCTGCGGATCGCTCAAGCCGAACAGTCGACTCCGCCCAAGCACCTCGTAGCCGATGGTTTTGCCTTCCATCGTGACGATCGGTTGGAAGTGCGGGTGGACGGCTCGCTCTGTGATGAGCTTGTCGAACTGAATCAACGCAAGAGCGCGGTCGCCAGACTCGTCTTGAATTGTCCGACTATCGTTGACGGCTTCATCGCACCCTACTCGAAAGACGATTTGTGCGAACTGCACGAGGTCGCCGTGATTAAGCCGGCAGATGTCATGAATTCGTACGCCGTTGACGAAAGTGCCGTTCGTGCTGCCGAGGTCACGCACCCATAGCCCGTCGTCAAGCAGCAGTTGAGCATGCTTGCCCGAGACCGTAGGACTAGGAATCGTGAGCGATTGATCAGCCCCTCGACCAACGGAGAAGGGCGTATTGTCTACCACAACCTGG
>JBCDCL010000113.1:0-7839 GCA_039182175.1 Planctomycetota bacterium | reverse complement strand
GGCCTCACCGCGCCCAATGGCCCTGCGCAGCAAGCGGTCATTCGCCAAGCCTTGGCCGCAAGTGGCCTCCAGCCCGAAGCGATCGACTACGTCGAAGCCCACGGCACCGGCACCGAACTGGGAGATCCAACTGAAATGGGCGCCCTGGCCGGCGTCTTTGCCAAAGACCGTACCCAGCCTCTACGAGTTGGCACCGCCAAGACAAACATCGGCCACCTGGAAGGCGCCGCCGGCGTAGCAGGCTTTATCAAGACCTGCCTGAGCCTCTACCACGAAGAACTTCCGCCTCATCCCCTACTAGAGCCCGAATCAGACGGCCCCAATGGCCCCAGTCCCCATATCGACTGGACCCAGCCGATCGAAGTCCCGACAGAGCGGACTCCCTGGCCTCGCCAAGCCGGGCATGTTCGCCGCGCTGGGGTAAGCTCCTTTGGCTTTGGCGGCACCAATGCCCATGTCATCCTCGAAGAAGCGCCGACCGAAGTCGCCACCGAAGAGCCGGTCGAGGTCGCCGGTCCTCGCTGGGTAACGCTCTCTGCAAGAACGCCTACAGCGCTCGATACGCTGGCTAGCCGCTATGCTGGTGAACTACCCGATGCTCCGCTGGAAGCGATCGCCTATGCCGCCAATACGGGTCGCGCAAGTCTGACCGAACGACTAGCCGTCCAGGCAAGTAGCTGTGAAGAACTGGTCGAACGCCTTCGTTCTCTACCAGCACGACATACCCACCGTCATGCGGCGCCACGTACCCAGCCTGTAGGCTGGCTATTTGGCGGCCAAGGGGGCTGTCGTCCCGAGATGGGCCGCGAACTCTACGAACGCTACCCGGTCTTTCGCCAAGCGTGGGACGCCTGCGACAGGCTCCTCGAGCAGCACTGGCCTACCCGCCTGGCTACGATCTGCTGGGAAGAACCAGAGCGCCTCTCTACGGTCGATACTCAGATTGCCCTAGTTGCTTGGCAACTTGCACTGGCTGAGCTGTGGAAGTCATGGCTAGGCAGGCCCGCCTGGGTGGTTGGCCATAGCTTGGGAGAATATGCAGCTGCGGTTACTGCAGGGATACTCCAACAGGACGATGCCTTAAGGCTTGTCTGCCGTAGAGCCGCGTTGCTCGACCAACTTACCGAGCGAGGCGCCATGCTGGCGGTCATGGCGCCCCTCGAGCAGGTCGAGCCACTCTTGCCAGAAGCGCCGCTGCCAGAAGCGCTGAGCATTGCTGCGGAGAACGGTCCCCGGCAGACCGTTGTTTCAGGGCCCGTGGCCGCTATTGAGGCTTTCGCCACTAGCTCGCATGGCCTACGAACCAAGCCCCTAGCTACCAGCCATGGCTTTCATAGCCCATTGGTCGAGCCGGTGATGGCTGAGCTGACGGCAGCAGCCGAGCAGGTTACTTATTCGGCGCCCCAGTGTGGCTTTCTCTCGACCCTAACGGGCCAAGCGATCGAAACGCCACTGCCGGCCGATTATTGGGCTCGTCAACTGCGTCAGCCGGTTCGCTTCGCTACAGCCATGGCGGCGACGCCGACTACCGACCTGCGGCTGGAGCTATCGCCTACGCCCGTCTTGCGGGCATTGGTCGAAGGCGATGTTTCGCCAGCAGCCGGTTGGAAGCCGGATGAAGAAGCACTCACTGCTGAAGCGAGCGCTGCTCAGCTGTGGACCCGAGGCGCTGTGGTCGACTTCCGAGCCGTTCATCCTCGGCAGCGACTAGCGGTCTCGCTGCCTACTTATCCCTTCGAGCGGCAGCGGCATTGGTTTAAGACGCCTAAGAAGTCGACCGCTGTGGCCGGGGAACTTGTTCATCCGCTCCTCGGTAAGAAGCTCGACCTGGCCGGCAGAATGCTCTGCTTCGAGACCGACCTAGCGGATTACCCTTGGCTAGACGATCACCGATTGCGAGGGCAGCCGACCTTGCCAGCGACGGCGTATCTGGAGCTAGCCTGGGCAGCAGGCCATTATGCCAAGCCCGAGGTCGATTGGGCGGTCGAAGACTTGCAGTTGTTGCGGCCTCTTCGTTGGGAGGCAGGCTGTGAAAGTTGCCGGGTGCAGACGCTCTGTACGCCCGAGGGCGAAACCTACCAGATCGAAGTCCTGCAGCGGCAGGCCGATGGTTGGCGAGTGGCGGCACGTTGCCGGCTAGCGCCCGCTGGCGAGCTGGTCGAGACGCCTGCGATGCCCGTGGGGCTCGAGCCCCGTGATGTCAAGCAGCACTATGCCGACTGTGCCCAGGCAGGGCTCGATTACGGGCCGGCGTTTCGGGGAGTGACCCAGTTGGCAGGCCAGCCAGGTCTCGCGACTGCAACGCTCGCTCTGCCCGATCATTACGACCCTACCGGCTACCACCTCCCCCCCAACCTCGCCGACGCCGCACTCCAATCCATCGCCGCAGCACTGCCAAAACAATCTACCGACGCGTGGGCGCCAAAAACTGTCGGGGGGGCAAGGCTAATTCGCACACCAAACACGAATGAACCGGTCACAGCGATCGCGATCATCGACAGTGACTTTGATTCCGCTGATCGGGTCTCGGAACTGAGTGTCCGGGTCGACATCCTGGGGCGTGATCAATCACCCATCGCTCAGTTGGAAGATTTGCGGCTCGCGCGGCTGCCGGCCGTTAAAAAAACCGCCTCATCGGTAACAACTTCTCAATCGACCGTAGAAGCAAAAGAGCCATCCGACGCCATCACGATCCTCAGCAAAGCTCCCGGCGATGAGCAACCAGCGCTGATTTTGCAGCATGTTCGTGAGCGTTTGGCAGTTGTGATGGATATGACAGTCGAAGAGCTTCAACCAACTCAACCGCTAGATACGCTGGGATTGGATTCCCTCATGGCGTTCGAACTGCGAGACGACCTTGAAGTAAACCTTGGTGTGAATGTTCCGATGGATGTTTTTCTGCAGCGGATGACGCTTGAGGAACTCTCAGCAGTTATCGCGCGTCTGTTTGAAGAGCGATCCCTCTCGACCGATCAAGCGATTGGCGCCACGGACAAGGACTGGATTGAAGGAGCATTGTGAGCGTCGCCGACCTACAAGCCGAACTTGCTGAGCACGGTTGCGTGCTGTGGGTCGAAGGGGAGATGCTACGTTTCCGCGCGCCGGACGGTGTGCTGACGCCGCCGCTAATGGCGAGGCTAAAACGGCACAAGAAAGAACTCATTCGGCGACTGCGAGACGACGCCGCCGAGAACGGGCGATCGATTCACTCGCAGCAACCGACCTTCGGACAGCAGGCGATGTGGCTGCTGCACGAAACGGTTCCTGAGAGTGCGGCATACAACGTTGGCTCGGCGGTAAAGATTCACTCCCAAGTCGATTTTGAAGCCTTGAAGCGTGTCTGGCGAACTTTGGTCGCACGGCACGACTCACTACGCACGACGTTCGAAACCTGCGCTGGTCGCCTCGTTGCAAAGGTTCACCAAGAGCCGCCAATTGACGTAGAAAACGTTCCTGCGTGTGGCGAATCAGACGTGCAACTCGCGGATCGTGTCGAACAGGCGTATCGCAAGCCGTTCGACTTGGCGAAAGGTCCGCTAGCCCGCCTCCGCCTTTTTACAGCGGCGCCCGATCGCCATGTGCTTTTGATGTCGATGCATCACATCGTGCTGGATGCGTGGTCGCTGTGGGTACTGCATGAGGAGATCGGCTCGCTCTACGCCCAAGAGTGTCGCGGTGAAGTCGGCATGTTGCCGGCCACGGCGGCTCGCTTTGAAGACTTCGTGCGTTGGCAGCAAGAGATGCCCAACACCGAAGCGGGGCGGCAGCAATGGGCGTACTGGAAGAATCAGCTTGCCGGTGATCCCGATCCCGCTCGGCTCCCATGGGATCATCCAAGACCTGCCCGAATGGAGCAGCGCGGCGAGTCTGTCCATTTTCGGTTACCGGCAGATCTGGCTGGTCGACTACGCGAACTCGGTCGCAGCCACGGCGCGACGCCTTTCGTCACCTTGTTATCGGTCTTCCAAGCGCTATTGCACCGTCATTCCGGCCAAACGGATTTTCTGGTGGGCACGACCACGTCCGGCCGCTCTGTAAAGCAGTTCAGCCGGCTCGTTGGTTACCTGGTCAACACCCTTCCACTTCGGACAACGCTGAACGAAGGCGACCGCTTCTGCGACCTGCTGGAGCAAAGTCGCGAGGCAACGCTCGGCGCGATGGCGGCACAGGACTTCCCTTTTCCGTTGATTGTCGAACGACTCAACCCTCCACGCGAGGGCTCTGCACCGCCACTCTGTCGAGTCATGTTCGGGTTGCAAAAACCGCACGACTTTAGCGAAGCAATGCTCGCCCTCGACGATGCGAATCAAACCATAGACTGGGGGGGATTGGTTGCGTCGGCGTTCCCGTTCGACCAGCAAGAGGGGCAGTTCGACCTGACGCTTGAGATGTACGAGACGACCAGCTCGTTCCTCGGCGTGCTGAAATACGACCCCTGTCTGCTGGATCGGCAGTTTGCCGAGGCGATTGTCGATCGCTACGAATACGTTGCCCGACAAATCGTCGAGCGGCCCGACCTATCAGTTTCAGATATCGATTTAGCAACGCCGAGCGACCAAGAAAAGCTCCAAGTCTTCACATCGCCCACAAACGTTTCTCAACAAAGCCACGAAGTCGGCTACGAATCCGCTCGGCTAGACGAACTCTTTATACGCCAAGCAACGACATCGCCGTCGTCGCTTGCAATCGTTGAAGGAGACTTTCAGCTTACCTACCGCGAAGTCGACCAACGCACTAACCAAATGGCGGCGTGGCTCCGCCAACGCGGTGTAGGACCAGGCGCCGTCGTCGGTTGCTGTTTGACTCGCGGGGCGACTGCGTGGCTGGCTCACTTGGCGTGTTTGAAGGCGGGCGCCGTTTATGTGCCAATCGAGGAGACCGGCCCGGCCGTTCGCGTTTGCAGCCTACTGCGTGACTGCCAAGCAACGCTCTTGCTGTCGGATTCCAAAGTCGCCAGCCGACTCGAAATGCCGCTAGCCGAACTTCCGTCAGCCCTAGAGTTGCTAGATGAGGCGGCTGACGAAATCGATCGGATGCCGACCGACGATCTTGCGGTTGCTGGTGATGCAAATGATGACGCTTATGTGATTTACACATCAGGATCGACAGGCGCCCCGAAAGGCGTCGCCGTCTCGCACGCAGCGTTCCTTGCCCATTTGCGTCGCGTGCAAGCTTGTTATGAGATTACGCCTGCGGACCGTGTTTTGCAGTTTAGTTCGCTGACGTTTGATCCGTCGCTTGAGCAAGCATGGAGCGCGTGGTCGTCGGGGGCGACACTGGTCGTCCGTGGGCCGCAGCTTTGGTCGGCTGCAGAGTTTTGGAGAAATGTCCGTCAAAACCGGGTCACGGTCGCCAATTTGCCGCCGGCGTACTTCCGCGAGTGCAGCAATTCGATTGATCCTGCAGCGACCGAGCACCTGCGATTGGTCATCGTCGGAGGTGATACCTACCCACAGAATGCACTGTCCGCCTGGCAAGGCAAGGCGACCCGCCTCCTAAACGCGTATGGCCCGACGGAAGCCGTCGTGACGGCGACGGTTGCCGAAGTCACGCCCGACAAGGATGGATCAGGTAGGATACCAATTGGCATACCACTGCCGGACACCCAGGCTTATGTCGTCGATACGAACGATCATTCGCAAGCAATCGGGGTGCCGGGCGAACTCTTGCTCGCAGGGCCTGCGCTGGCATCTCGCTACTTGAACGACGCCGAATTGACCTCGCGAAAGTTCGCTCCCATCCCAAGCTTGACTGGCGATGAACGTCCAGTGTACCGCACGGGTGATCTTGTGCGTTGGAACTTCCACGGCCAGCTTGAATTCATTGAACGAATCGATCGACAAGTAAAAATCGACGGCTATCGCATCGAGTTGGGCGAGGTCGAACGCTCGATAGAACAAGTCGTCGGTGTTCGCCAAGCCATCGCGTTGGTGCAATCATCCCCCGACGGGTCGCAGCAGTTGGTCGCCTACTATTCAACCGACACGGCGTCTACGCTATCACCGGAACGGGTAAAGTCGGCCGTCCGTGCTCGGCTGCCGCAATACATGACGCCAGTCGCTTTCTGCTATCTGGACGAATTTCCGTTGAATGCGTCGGGCAAGATCGCTGTCAAACAATTGCCACCAATTGACGCGACGCCCGCTGCTTCGTCGCGAGAGTATGTGGAGCCGACAAACGACTTGCAAAAGGTGCTTTGCCAAGTCTGGTCAGACGTGCTCGGCGTCGAACAAGTTGGCATCCACGACGACTTCTTCGAACTCGGCGGCGCCTCACTGAAAAGTCTGCAGATTGTCGCCGCTGCAGAAGAAAGAGGGCTGAAGATAGAAGACGAGACCCTTTCGCCGGCGCTCTTGTTTGAGTACCCGACGATTGCTCAACTGGCGGAATTCCTTTCCGAATCCGTCAGCCAGTCGCCAGCCGTGGTCGGTGCGACAAACTGATCAACGACTCAACGTAACATGGGGGCAAGTCTCACCGCTGCAATTCTCATCGTGGACACGCCTATTTTCAGGCAATTCCTACGCAGCGACTTGATCGAACCATGCTGCGAGTCACAAAGTCAATCATCGACGGCTTAGGCGTTCGACTTCCAGAACGCCGGGTCACCACGGCAGAAATTCTCGACGGGTGTGAAAACTCGATCCGCCTCCCATTGGAACGCCTAACCGGCATTCATGAGCGGAGGCTCGCCGGCGATGGACTCTTTTCGATCGATCTTGCGGAGGACGCCATTAAGGCGTGCCTCGCCAAGTCGCCAGTCGACGCCGCCGACTACGATCTCCTGGTTTGCACCAACATCTCACGCCGCGACGCTGCCGATCAATTCACTTACGAGCCGGGCGCCACGCTAACGCTGAAGAAACGCCTCGGCTTTGATAATGCGTTGGCGATCGATTTAACAAACGCCTGTGCCGGGATGTGGACAGGGGTCTATCTAGTCGACGCCCTTATTCGCACCGGGGAGATTCGACATGGGATGGTCGTCTCGGGCGAATACATAAGCTATCTGATCGAAAACGCTCAGCGTGAAATCACCAGTTTCATGGACCCGCAGATTGCTTCGCTTACCTTGGGCGACGCCGGGGTCGCCGTTTCGCTAGGCTTATCCCCGTCGCCGGAGGTCGGACTGCACGACCTCGATCTGTACACGCTTAGCAAATACAGCCCTTACTGCATCGCCAAGCCTACCGATAAGGAGCACGGCGGGGCAGTCATGTATACCGACGCGATCAAAGTAACCGAGGCGGTCGTGCCTCATGCAGCGCGGCACGCCAAGCTTGTCGTGGATCGCAATGGCTGGCCACTGGACCGCATCGACCACATCGTGCCGCACCAGACGTCGCAGCTGACGATGCAGGAAGCGAAAAAAGAGATCCAGCGGCTGTATAAATATGACTTTGGCGACTGTTTCTTGAACAACCTTGCAGAGCGCGGCAATACGTCGAGCAATAGCCACTTTCTGGCTCTCTCGGATGCGATCAATGGCGGACGCATCAAGGCGGGTGATGACGTCGCGTTTTGCATCTCGGGCTCTGGCCAGACGACTGGGACGGCTCTCTACACGATGGACGAGTTGCCTACGCGATTGATGAATGGCAATGGGCAGCATCGACCCGCTGTAGGCGCATCGACGCCTGCAGCAACGCTACCCGTCCAACTAGAGATAGAGTCAGTTGGTCTATCGAAACCGGAATGTGGCGACAAAGCCGACACTTTAGAGATGCTGACCGCGGCGGCCGAGAAGTGCTTGGCGACTTCGACCTACTCGCGTGAGCAGATTGACCTGTTGATCTCCGTCGGCACATACCGTTCCGACTTCGTCATGGAACCCGCCAT
>JBCDCL010000112.1:0-7844 GCA_039182175.1 Planctomycetota bacterium | reverse complement strand
CGGAAGTGCAAGGCACATGCCAATCGCGCTGACAAATTTTGGATGATCTTCCGAATCGGCGATTTCGAGCGTGTAGTTGATCAGCAAGCGAATCGTCACGGGCATGAAGCCGAGCGGGGCGAACACGAGCCAAAACCACTGGACTCCATCTGCTGTCGACTGGGACATCAGGAAGAGAATGAAGAGTGGCGCCATCGCCAAACCCGTCACAGAGAATTGCAGCGCGAGCCTATTTCCATAGCGGTCTGCAAGGGGTCCGGCCACTAAGCTGATGCACGCTGTGGCGGCGTTTTGAACGCACACCCAGAGTGCAACGCCATTCACGCTAAGGCCAAACCAACGGGTCGTCGTTGTCAGGTCGAGGCCGAACTCCTCTCGGCCGAGCGCTTGATAATGGGGAAACAGCATCAAGTTTGCGGACGCTAGCGCCGCCAGAATTCCGACCGCTCGGGCCTCGCGATGGGTTCGCACAATTGACCATGCGCCGTGCAATTTTTGCCACGCGTTTGTCGATTGTTCCCTAAAGTTGTCGGCCGTTTCAGCCGCAGGCAGTACGGACATGCCTGCGAACAAGAATGCAATTGCCACGGCGCCAAAAATCCAACCGAAGCCGCCATCCTCCTGGGCGAGCCACGCTGGCAATAGCCACGCAGCGGCCGTGATCGCCAGCGGCGTACCAACCACGACCGACGCCATGAAGAGCCGGCCGCGTAAGTCGGGGCGAATCAACTTGCCGTGCAAAGCGTGGGCGCCAAGCTGGTTGAGCCCCGTCAGGCAGAAGAAAATCCCATAGACCGCCAGGAACAGCCACGGCATCCAGGCGGCCGCTTCACCACCGGCGCCACGCCACAGGCCCGTGAACCAGAGCGCCGATAGCAACGCAAATGGCCCCGCCATCGCCAGCGTCGTGGCGACGACCGACCATTTCTTGTGCGGCATCACCTTCAGACGCCGCGTGTAGAGGAGCGGCGGGATGCTAAATCCCAGCCGATTTAGCACCGGCAGCAAACCGAGTAGCACCGGCCCGCCACCGACGTGGCTCATAAACGCCGGCATGACGATGCTCTCGGTCTTGAAAATCCAACCGACCCGCAACATGACCTGATGCAACGCCAGCCAGACGAAGTTCTTGGCTTCCGTCGATTCGCGTTCCGCGTCCGCGACGACCTCAGGCAGCCGATACGTACCGGTTTCAGGCGGTGGTGGGTTGAGTAGGCGAGTCAAAACGCGATGGGCGGCAAAACGTGGTGGGAGTAATAAGGCGGGATCAGAAAATCTGGCGATGGGCGGCAAGTGACGCTAGCACGGAGCTTCCGATAGACGCGGCCGCTAGTCGGTTTCGCTCGCCTCGGTAAGCAACAGCAGTTCGAGGTAGCTTCGCCGCTCGGCAGTTTGCAATTCGAGTTGCGTCGCCACTTCGGCGATCATCTCGCGAGCCGCATCGACGGACGACTCATCCGCCGCCATTTCTAGCTCGACAAAGGAGCCAACGCCATCAACCAGGTCGAGGGCCACTTCGATCTCATGTCTGCTCGTTGCGAGCAGGCAAGTGGTCCGCGTTTTCGTGACTTCGCGTACTAGCGAAAAACCAAGTGCCGACAGCATTTCAGCCCACGACTGGTAGCTAGGACCTCCGTCAGCAAGGGGAAGTTCGATCTCGCGGCGGGTTTTGGTCGTGAGGTCAAGCTTCGGTCCTTTGTAGGTAATCACGTTGCGATCGCCCACTCGCCGGAGCCGGAGGGCTTCGTCCGTTTGGGCGAAATCACGCGATGGATGGGCGAAATAGGCGTCGACTTGCCGAACTGCAGGCTGCGGCTTCGCCCCGAGTTCAACCAATCGCGTGGCAATTGCCGCGAGATCATCGACGCGGTACTTTTGCTCGACTTCTAGCGGCATGGCGAAACTAGGATTGAGCCGCGATGGTGCTCTGGCTCTTGCGAGCCGCGAAAATCACGACAGATAAGTCGGCTCGTTAATCGCCATGTCGGCCGTCACGCGCC
Source organism: Planctomycetota bacterium (assembly GCA_039182175.1). GTDB lineage: Bacteria > Planctomycetota > Planctomycetia > Pirellulales > Lacipirellulaceae > JBCCQL01. The sequence goes on along the minus strand of JBCDCL010000112.1, from coordinate 5,844 downwards.
CGGCGACGCCCTCGGCATCGAGAGCCCACAGCGGGCTGATCTCGACGGCAACCTCTTCGGCAACACTCGCGCCCGCAGCTTCTAGCCAGCCCCGATGTTGGTTGACGATAAACTGCTGGACGTATTCTTCTGTGTCTTTCGGCGCACCGGGGGCGTTCTTCAGCGGAGCAAAGACTTCTGTCTCGGCATACTCGACCACGATTGGATTCTTCGCTTGGGGCAGCAAATCGAAGATGAACCGTTCGAACTTTAGGGCATTGGGCTCGGTTGGCGTGACCACTGTGCCCGACGCGTCAATGTGCGGCACCTTTTTATGAGCGATGTGGAATGGCAACGCATCCTTTAGCGATAACATTCGCTCTAGAAACGCGACGCCGAAGACATGCACCGCGATGCTGCCGGCCCAGAACTTGAGGCTGCCGTCCGCGTCCCGCTCTTCGGCAACGTCGTCCGGCATGTCGCTGTACTCGATGACATTCATCTTGCCATTGATCATGCCAAAATTGCCAAGCTTGTCTTGCGGCTCCTGCTTGGCGACCGCCATTGATGTGAGTTCTGAATCAGCGAGCAAGTGATAGCCAAGGAACTCGGCATCGCCGATTGGCGCCAGCGGGTTGTCGACTTGCAGGTAGAACAGATGCTTGATGCCACGCCGCCGCATGTGGTCGATCGGACCGCCACCTTGGCCACTGGCATCGGCAAGCGCCGCCACCGTGCCACCGTGGCCATCGGGGCTGAGAAACAACCGATCTTTGTCGGCAAGTAGCAGTTTGCCGGTCTCACGATCGACGGCCGGCATCGTGCCTTGGCAGAAAATCACTAGATCGTCTTCCGCCAAACCGAAGCGATTCTGATCCGCCAGAAACTGCGTTTGCTCGGCGTGCGTTACTGGGCTGGTCATCAAGTACACCGGCACGCTCGTCTGGTGTCGCTTCGCAAGGGCAACAGCCTTCTCCAGGTGGATTTGCAATAGCGTGTTGCGCGACACCGGGCCGATCGGGTACATGCCTTTCGGTTGATCGAATCCAAGCCGACTGCCCTGCCCTCCAGCAACTAGCAGCACGCCGATCTCGCCTGCATCGAGCGCTTGCTTGCCACGCTCGATGGCTTCGGCCGGGGTGACACCCAAGCCGCCTGCGGCGCCACTCTCGCGATCGGCAAGTCGCATCGCCGGTGGCGGTTCCGCACTGCGAGCAAGCGCCGCCCAGTCTGGCTGATCAGTGTCGCCCGCATGGAGTTCAGCGATCTGATCAAAGTCGACGGCTTTAATTTGCTCAGCGAGTTGCTGCTGAGACTCGGGCGAGAGTTCGTCCCAGAATTGCAGCAGGTGCTCCTGGTTGTGACGTGAAAGCTGGTTGAGCAACGCTGCGGGAGCAGACATAGGGCGTGTCAAATGGGTACGACGCAGAAGGGAAAGACACTCGGGACATCAATTCTCGGCCGGTTCGCCGAGAGGTTGCACCGAGGTGATGTTCACCAGCGCAAGCAATGTGGGCCGCAACGCATTGTCGCGCCTCGTCATCACAGCAGCCGAGTAGTCGCCGATTGTTATGAACTCTGGCTTTTCAACGAGGAATTCCTCGCCTTCATTCATTCGAATTTTGATGGGGCAGAGCCGAAGTTGTCCTTGAAGATCTTCTTTTTCCATCGCATCGTCGTCTGTAGTGCCAGCCGTGCGTCTGAACGAACCGAGCGTTCGCGTGCCTCGATTATACCATCGCGCAGAGGACGCTCTACCGGACCCGTCGCACCTCGCCCTCAACGTGGGCGGATCAATGCATTTTCTTGTGAAACGGCGGAATCGAGCTGGCATCATGCGAAATTTACTCTCGGCAGCCCGTTGATCGTGTAGGACGCGCGGACCTATACTCTGGGCTTGTCAATTTCGCTCCCCTTCGACGCTCCTGCAGGAGACCCGCACGTGGCATCTGGCAACTATCTCTTTACCAGCGAATCGGTCAGCATGGGCCACCCCGACAAGGTGTCGGACCAGATCTCCGATGCGATCGTCGACGACATCCTGGCCAACGACCCCAACCCAGGCGATGCCCGCGTTGCCGTTGAAACACTCTGCACCACCGGCCAGGTGGTAGTTGCCGGTGAAGTCCGCACCAGCCACTACGTCGATGTGCAAAAGATCGTCCGGGAAACGATCAAGAAAATCGGTTACATCGACCCGTCGATCGGCTTTAGCCACGATTGTGGCGTGCTCAACGCGATTCACGAGCAGTCGGTCGACATCGCCCAGGGCGTCGACAAGGCGGCTGACGTTGCTGGCGAACAGGGCGCCGGCGACCAAGGGCTCATGTTCGGCTACGCCTGCAACGAGACCGACGTGCTGATGCCGCTGCCGATTCACTTGTCGCATCGCATCGTCGAGAAGCTTGCCCAACTTCGCGAATCGGGCGAAATCCCTTGGCTGCGGCCCGACTCCAAGAGCCAGGTGACCGTTGAGTACGGCCCCGATAACAAGCCAATCCGCATCGATACGGTCGTCGTCAGCACGCAGCACGATGAAAGCATTCTGGCCGAAAGCGGTCAGGTCATCACCGACGAGGCCAAGCAAGAGATTATCGAGAAGGCAATCAAGCCCTGCCTGCCGGCCGAGTATGTGTCGGGCGACATCACCTACCACATCAATCCGACTGGCAAGTTCGTCATCGGCGGTCCCCACGGCGACACAGGCCTGACCGGTCGGAAGATCATCGTCGACACCTATGGCGGACGTGGTCGCCACGGTGGCGGTGCGTTTAGCGGCAAAGACCCATCTAAGGTCGACCGCTCAGCCGCCTACATGGCCCGCTACGTGGCGAAGAATATCGTCGCTGCCGGTTTGGCGGATGAAGTCGAAGTGCAATTGGCCTACGCCATCGGCGTTGCCGAACCGGTGAGCGTCAACGTAAACACGTTCGGCACTGGCAAGCTGGATGACGACGCACTTATTGGCCTCATTCGCGAGCACTTTAGCCTCACGCCTCGCGGCCTGATCAAAGAGCTTGGCCTGACAAAGCCGGTGATGAGCGCCACAGCCGCCCACGGTCACTTTGGTCGCGAGCCGGGCCCCAATGGCGAGTTCAGCTGGGAAAAGACCGACAAGGCAGAAGCCTTGGCGAAGGCTGCCGAAGGGCTGGCGGTGGCGAGCTAGGCTCCTTCCAACCCTCGGAGAAGTCACTCAAAATACAGGGGAAGCGAGAAGGCCGTCGTCTTCACGCTTCCCCTTGTATTTTGGCCCTGTTTGGTTTTGGCCCACACTTTCAGCATGGGCGGTGACGCATGACGAATCTACGAATCGGCCTTGGCGAAGATCGACATCGGCTCGAACCGGGTGGCCCGCTGCGGATCGGTGGCGTCGACGTGCCGCACGATAAGCAGATGGTGGGGCACAGCGATGCGGATGTCCTGCTGCATGCGATAACTGACGCCTTGCTTGGCGCCGTGGGGGATCGCGACATTGGCGACTTCTTCCCCGATACCGACCCCGCGAACCGCGGCCGCGACTCAGCCGATTTTTTGGAGTTGGCTTACTTTCACGTGCAGGACCAAGGCTATGAACTTGTCAATCTCGACTGCGTTGTCTTGGCCGAACGTCCAAAGTTATTGCCCCAAAAAGACGCCATTCGGCTAAGGATTGCGGAGATTCTCAACGTTCCCGCCGCCGCTGTCGGGATGAAAGCCAAGACAGGCGAAGGCGTGGGGCCGGTTGGCCGCGAGGAAGCGATTGACGCCCGCTGTGCGGCGCTCGTGGTTAAAGCCTAGCGTATTTGTTGAGGGTCGATTTGGGCCGCGGCGACACGTAGGTCGCCGGCTATCGATCTTCCCATAAACCGCCTAATCGGTTTACCTTAGCGAGCTACGCAAGCCGCTCGCGCGATCCGCAAACCGAATTTCGCAATCGACCACCCATGTCCACGACCACCGCTGCCGAGTTCGATCCAAAGACCGACCTCACCCATCCCACGCTGCACGTCTACAACACGCTGTCGAAGCAAAAGGAGCCGTTTACCACGCTGCAGCCAGGCAAGGTGGGCGTCTATCTCTGCGGGCCGACCGTCTACGACAAGGCGCACATCGGCCACATGGTCGGGCCGGTGATCTTTGACTGCTTGAAGCGGTATCTCACCTACTGTGGATACGATGTCACTTGGGTCGTCAACATTACGGACGTTGACGACAAGCTGATCAACAAAGCCAACGAGCGTGGCATCACCATGCTCGAAGTTGCTGCTGAGAATATCCAGGACTACGAAGAGAACCTCGCGGCACTGGGCGTTGATCAAATCGATCACTTCCCCCGTGCGACCGACTGCATGGACGACATCATCGGATTCGTTCAGTCCTTAGTCGAAGAAGGCTTCGCCTACGAGGCGGATGGCGATGTCTATTTCGATTGCGGCAAAGATAGCAACTACGGCAAACTCTCAAACCGATCGCTTGACTCCTTGCAAGGCGATGGCGGCGAGGGGGGCGCCGGCCGCAAACGCTCGGCAGCCGACTTTGCCTTATGGAAATCAGCAAAGCCAGAGGAACCGAGTTGGGAAAGTCCATGGGGCCCCGGACGACCGGGCTGGCACATCGAGTGCTCGGCGATGAGCAAGAAGCTGCTAGGCGAGTCGTTCGAGATTCACGGTGGCGGCTTGGACTTGGTCTTCCCTCACCACGAAAACGAAATCGCCCAAAGCGAATGCTGCCACGGCAAACCGATGGCGACCTACTGGGCACACAATGGTTTGCTGCGGAAAGATTCGGCCGCTGGCAAAATTGGCGGCAAGAGCGATCGCGCGAAAGCAGGCGACGCTGCCGACGAAGACACCGGCGGCAAGATGAGCCGCAGCAAAGGCGCCGGCGGCTTGGCGGAGTTGATCGCCAAACAAGGCGGCGAGCGGATTCGCTTCTTCTTACTCCGCACGCACTATCGCAGCACCGTCTTGTTCAGCGAGCCGGCGATCGAAGAAGCCGGCGTCGGTCTCGAAACATTCTATCGCTTATTCAAGCGGTACGAACGAATTAGCGGCGGCACCTTCTATTCGATCACAGCGCCTACCAGTCGCGGCGCCAGTAGCATCGCACAGGGGCAAAACGAGACCTTGCTCGCTGCTCGAGCGTGCAAGGAGAAGTTCCTTGCCGCTATGGACGACGACTTCAACACCGGCGGCGCCATTGCCGAGTTGTTCGAACTCGCCAAGCTGACCAACAAGTACTGCGACGCCGAGAATCTCGAGTCCGATGGTCCGCAGAATGCCGCAAGTCTGGCGACGCTCGACTTGTTGATGGAAACCATCAAAGAACTCTCGGGCATCCTGGGCATCTTCTGCGAGCCGCCAGCATCGGCCGGCAGCGGAAACGACGAACTGCTCGGCCAAGTGATGCAGGTGGTGATTGATCTCCGTGCCGAGAGTCGCAAAGCGAAGAACTTCGCCGTGGCCGACGCCATCCGCGACGGCTTGGCGCCGACCGGCATCACGCTTGAAGACCGCGCAGGCGGTACCGAGTGGGAAGGCGGCGCCGACGATGCTTTGGACGGCGTCATGCAGTTGCTCATCGACATTCGAGCCACTGCCCGCAAAGAAAAAGACTTTGCAACCGGCGACACAGTCCGCGATCGTTTGGCCGACATCGGCGTGACACTCGAAGACCGCGCCGGCGGTACCGAGTGGACGCAGAGCTAACTCAGACAAGACGGATGCCATGCGTTACAAGATTTCACTCGATCACTCCGAGGAAGGGGTCGCCGCCTCGGTCCTAGGATTGCCCGGGTGCCATTCTCAAGGCGCCACGGAAGAAGAAGCGTTGGCCAATATTCGTGACGCGATCAGAGAGTACCTGGACGTCCAAAAAGAGCTTTGG
>JBCDCL010000111.1:0-7846 GCA_039182175.1 Planctomycetota bacterium | reverse complement strand
CGTAGTTGTTGATCGCCGACCTCAATGCATCGGCCGCACCGATGTAGTTTTCCTCTTGAAGGAAAATCAACGCTTGGACGTAGTGGTTTTCGTGGTCCGAGGGATCGAGTTCGATCGCTCGCTCAATGTCGGCCAACCCTTTTGCGAACTTACCGAGCCCGGCGTACGCTTGGGCACGCAGGCGGTAAGGCTCTGCCGTTTGATCGTCGGTCGCCAGATACTTGGAAAGTGCCTTCTCGGCTGCCGAGGCGTTGCCGGTAAGCACCAATGCCTTGCCGTAGTTGAGTTGGTAGGCCGGATTGTTGCGGTTGGCTTTGACTGCTGCTTCGGCATCCTTGAGCGCCCGGTCCACGGCGCCAAGTTCCAGGTAAACCTCCGCACGCAAGTTGCGAGCCTCAGGCACCAAGCCTTGTACGCTCTGCCCGTAGGTCAGCACATTCTTGATGTCTTCGAGTGCCGCCTCGTATTCGCCGGCGCCCATCAATGCCCGGGCGCGAAAGAACAGCGGCGTCGGGTTAGCGCCACCCGTCAATTGAACGGCCGTGTCGAACGACTGCACAGCCGCGGCGAAGTCGCCCGCTTCGAGCTGGTCTCGCCCTTCGGTGACGGCCACTTTGAACTGCTCTTCAAGTTCTTCTCGCGTGGGCTGCGTCCCCGCCCCGTCTTGGGCAGCAACTTGGGCCGCAGGCATCGCAGTCAGCAGGCAGCCTGCCAATGCTAGGGCCAAACGACTGGCTGAGAGAGAACGCGTGGTAGGCAAGCGTAGCGAAGAGAGAGTCATGCGTGTCATCAGTGGTCCGAGCGAGAGAAAGCAAGCCAAGGACTACCCGCCGCCTTGGTGGTAGAAACCTCTCCCCATCGTACCACCGCAGCAACAAACGTCGCGACTGTTTTGTCGCCACGAGCATTGAAAAGCAGCGCGGCTGTAACGGTTGCGCAGATCAGCACAAGCACGCCGGCTGGCCTGGATTCGACGCATCGCCTCCGGGCAAATGGGCAATCCTCTGGACTGGCCACGGGGCCACCGCTTACAGGGCGGCTTCCGGCTTGGCTTCCTTCTTGCCCGTCACGGCTTGCCGCCCGTACGACTTGCCTGTCTTGCTGTACTGCGTGGCAAAGGCATCAGCGTCTTCCGGCGTGAAATCGCGGTCGATGGTCCGCTTGAGCTTGCCGTGCTCGTAGATATGCACCACGTAGTTGGCCACGGGCTTCGGCCGGCCATGCTCGTCGAGCGAGTCGTCCCCCTCGGCCGCTTCTTTGCCGGCATCGTCGTCCGCGTCGCCTGCTGGCTTGTCGTCATCAGACTCGATGTCCGCCTCTTCAGGAGTTTCGTCCTCTTCGGCCGCGGCGGCCTTCTTCCGCTTGGTCTTCTTCTTGGGCGCCTTCTTCGCGGGAGCCGCCTTCTTGGCGGTCTTTTTCTTGGCCTTCTTGCGCGGCTTCTTCTTTGGCTCCTCTACCTCTTCTTCTGCCTCAGCCTCTTCCTCTTCGACTTCGCTGTCGTCGTCGGCTTCATCGTCGTCCGAGTCATCGTCGAACTCGTCGTCATCAAGATCGTCGTCGTCGACAAACTCAAATTCAGCGTCGTACAGATCTTCTTCTTCGTCGGCCATCAGAGAGGGGTCATGGGTCAGGGGCCAGGATCGAGGGCAAGCAACTGCCGAATCGTGCTGGCCAATAGTATCGAGTGGCCAACAAGAAGTGGCAAGTGGCCGATTCGTCGCGGGGCCGACGGGTCTAGCTTTAAGCGCTAGCCGCCCTGGCCCCCGAATCCTCGCCCCTAATCCCTCACGCTACCGCATCGCCATCTGGCTGCGGGCGGCTTCGACGGCTCGGTCGAGGGCGGCGTCGGCTTTCTTGCCGGCGCCGCGATAACCTACCGTAACTTGCCCATCGGCCGAGCTCGTAGCATGTCGCACGACGATATCGGGGCTAACTCCGACCTTGCTGATCGGCTGGCCATTGGGCGAGTAAAACTTAGCGGTTGTCAAACGGATGCCGGCTCCGCCGTAGCCGAGGGGGAAGATCCCCTGCACCGAGCCTTTGCCAAACGAACGGACGCCGACGATCGTCCCGCGGCGATTGTCACGAATGGCGGCGGCGAAAATTTCGCTGGCACTGGCGCTGTCGCCATCGATCAGCACCACCAGCGGCACCCGCCAGGTGCCAGCACGATGGGCACGGTAGTCGAAGTCTTCGCCATCGCTCCGGCCACGCGTGGAGACGATGGCGCCCTGCGACACGAACTTGTCGGCTAGCTCGACGCTGGAAGTGAGCAGTCCGCCGGGGTTGCCCCGCAGGTCCAAAATAAGGCTCCGCATCCCTTGGCGATGCAAATCCCACAAGGCCGTGTCGAGGTCGCGGCTGGTCGCTTTCTGAAAGACGGGAATGCGGATGTAGGCGACGCCATACTGTGGATCGAGGATACGAGCCTCTTCCAAGCTCGGCACGTCAACATGAGCCCTCTGCACCACGACGTCCCGTCCGCCGCTGTTGAGAGCGACACCATCAATCGGCTTGGCGACTGCTTGTACGCCGGCCGGCACTACGGTGACGCGAACGTATGAACCCTCTTCGCCCGTGAGCATCGCGGCAGCATCGTCGGTCGAAAGGTCAGCCGTCGGCTTGCCATCGACCGCGATGATGCGATCACCGGCGACGATGTTCGCTCGCTCAGCAGGGCTGCCGGGGATGACGCGGACAATCAACAACGCACCGCCATCAGCTTTGAGTTCTACGCCCAGGCCAACAAAGTTGCCTTCAATCTGCGAGTAGACGTCCCGCAACTGATCGGGCGTCAAGAACGCCGAGTAGTTGTCCAAGCCGCAAGTCGCGGCAGCGGTGAACTCCAGGGCAGTCGCCACGGGGCTCAGCCCCACGCGGCTGGCAGCCAGGCGAGCGACATCGTTTTCCAAGGCCAGCACATCAGACCGGCTACGGATTGGGCGGCGAGCAATCAGGGCGCCGCGAATCTCTTGCTGCAGATCGGAAACTTGCTGGCTGGAAATACGAATGCCGTTGTGCCGGCGAACGGCTCTCTTGGTGATCGCCAACTGCACCGACGCGACGCCCCGGCTGGCGATCTTGTCCCACGGCGGCGAAACCACGTAGTGCGATTCGATCTTCCGCAGCAGCTCAGAATACAGCTGTGTCGAAGTGCGATTGTCGAGCTTGTGAACCGAGTCGCGGAAACTGGTGTCGGCGTACCGGCGTTCGATGCCGAAGTGAAGGCGGGCAATCTCAAACCGGCGTTGCAGTTGCGGTTCGTTGGGATTCTCGCGAACTGCTTCTTCGTACAGCGAGAGGGCGTCGGCCCAACGCTGCTGCGATTCGAGTTCCCCGCCCCGCTCCAAGACGCGAGCAATCGCTTGCGGCATCGCCTCAGGAGCGATGCGGACTTCTTCATTGGCCGATGGAGCCGTGGGCTGGCCGTACGGTTGCTGGCCATATTGCTGTTGGCCGAGCGGTTGTTGCAGTGGCGCCGGCTTGGTGTAAACCGATTCGTCAAACGCTGGCTGACGAAGCGTGTTTTGCCCCCACGCGTCGCTCGTTGCCGCCAACGTGCAGACCGCCAGAGTAGCCGCCGCCAAGCAGCCTAGCCGGCAACGAAGCCGGGAGTGTCGAGAGACCCAAAAAACCATGTGCGTTCCGTCTAGCAAAAGTCGTGGCCCGTTGCGGCGCCGTCCAATCATCGCCCCTGTGGTTTGCAACCGGGACGGTAGATCGGGCGAAGGCGCCCCTCTCAGCGGCGAATCGGACGGCAACGATTGATGGGCTCATGCCGATCAATCGGATCGTCCTGGTATCCGCAGCGGGTCAGGCGGCGGCGACACGCGAATATAGATCACGGATTCGCGCGGGTCAAAAAACGGGGCGACTACTTTTTCGCCTCGCTACAGACTCCCGCACTCAGGACCGGCACAGCAGGCACGACAGGTCGCGGCAAGGTTGGGCAGCGGCGGTTGCGACGTTTGTCGCTACCCGTCGCATACGCCCGGTCGGGCCGGTTATGCTCGTGGGCTGCAGCCGCCCAGGGCGACTGCCAGAAGAATGCAGGACGCTCGCTTTCCAACCGGTTTTGCCTGCTGCTTGGTAGAGCAAGCAAAACCACGGACCAAGGTTGCAGCGTCGTGCCAACAACAAACCGGCAATTCCAGGCGCCGGCGACTAAAGAGCTTGTGCCGGCGAGCATGTCGCCAGCAGAGAGAAGTACGAAGCGGCTGGGCCCCAAGTTCGCTCAAAATGACAAAGCCCGAATGACGACCGCCCTTAGCACTTTTCGCCATTCGTCATTCGTCATTCGGGCTTCGTCATTCCGTTCCCCTCGTCCCTGAATCCCGACCCCTCACCCCCGCCGCAGGCGCAAAAATAGCCGCCCCTTTCGACGGCCGCAGTGGGAGGGGGGAGGACAGTGGACCGCGGCCGAAGCGTTGAAAGGGGCGGCAGTGCTTGTTCTATTGGGCTGCTAGCAGGGAGCGCCGCCGATTCGCTAGCAGCATGGTTTTTACGGCCACGTTTTCCGCGTGGTTCGCAAGAAGCTGGTGGCTCGGCCTGCGAATTCCCCGCAATCGGTAAGCTATCCAACCGTCGCCCCGCAGGAAGCGACTCACAAGAACCCGGTTCCAACCCTCAACCGGTTCCCAATGGCAGGAGCCCTATTCGTGACCCCCGTCACCACCACGCCCTCTTCCCAATCAGCCGAATCCGCCGTGTCCGCCAACCCTTCGCCTAAGATCGAACGAGCCCTGGTCAGCGTTAGCGATAAGAGAGGTCTCGCCGAGTTTGGCGCCGCGCTTGCCGCGGCGGGCGTCGAGATTTTCAGCACCGGCGGTTCCGCCAAATGCTTGGACGACGCTGGCGTGCCGGTCCGCGATGTGTCAGACCATACCGGCTTTCCCGAGATGATGGATGGGCGGCTCAAGACGCTCCACCCGCTGGTGCACGGCGGCATTCTTGCCCGTCGCGACAACGAAGCCGACATGGCGTCGGCCCAGGAGCATGGCATTGCTCCGTTTGAACTGGTGGTGGTGAACCTCTACCCGTTCCGCGAAACGATCGCCCGCGAAGGCGTGACGCTTGCCGAGGCGATTGAGAAGATCGACATCGGCGGACCGACGCTTGTTCGCGCAGCGGCGAAGAACCACGCCTTCGTCACCATTGCCTGCGATCCGGCCCAGTACGACGCCATTTTGGAGCAGGTCCAGAACCAGGGCGCCACGACGCCTGAACTGCGTCGCCAGCTTGCCGGCGCGGCGTTCGCCCACACTGCCGATTATGACGCTGCGATTGCCAATTACTTTGCCGGCCTGGAAGCAGACGCGGCGCCCGCGATTCGCCTATCGCTCTCCAAGAAGACGACGCTTCGCTACGGCGAAAATCCTCACCAATCGGCAGCGCTTTATGTGCGTGACGATGCGGGTCCGCAGTCGCTGGTGAATGCCAAGCAACTTAACGGCAAAGAACTGTCGTACAACAATCTGCTCGACTGCGATACCGCGCTCGGCGTCGCCCGTTCGTTGCCATCGCCGGGCGTGGCTGTGCTCAAGCACAACAACCCGTGTGGCGCCGCCACGGCAGCCACCATTGGCGAAGCGATGCACAAGGCGTGGGAAGGCGACCCCGTCAGTGCGTTCGGATCGATCCTCGGTTTCAACGTGCCGGTCGACGCCGCGGCCGCAGAATGCCTTGCGGAGCCGGGAAAGTTTGTCGAGGCGATCGTCGCTCCCGACTTCACGCAGGAAGCCTTGGAGATACTGACGACCAAGCCAAAGTGGCGGGCCAATGTTCGGCTGCTGCGTGTCGGCGACGTGAAGCCTGGCGCCGGCGAGATGCAGCTTCGCCAAATCGATGGCGGCTTTCTCGCCCAAGATGCGGATGATCGGGCTGATGACGAGTCGGCCTGGCAGGTCGTCACCGAGACGCCGCCGACCGATGAGCAACTGGCCGAGCTTCGCTTTGCTTGGGCCGCGTGCCGGCATGTGAAGTCGAACGCTATTGTGCTGGCCCGCGACGGCGCCTTGGTTGGCGTCGGCGCCGGGCAAATGAGCCGCGTCGATTCGGTCGAGATCGCCATCAAGAAAGCGGGCGCCCGGACCGCCGAAGCGGTGCTCGCCAGCGACGCCTTCTTTCCCTTTGATGATTCGATCCACACTGCCGCCGCAGCCGGCATCGGCGCCATCATTCAACCAGGTGGATCAAAGCGCGACCAAGAAGTGATCGACGCCTGCAACCAACACGGCATCGCAATGATCTTCACCAGCCGCCGCCACTTCCGGCACTGATGAGAAGAAAGGCCACGAAAATGCACAAGAAGCACAAAAAGCTTCGCTGCTGACGACCTCCCTTTCGTGCCTTCTGTGCCTTTTCGTGGCCATCTTCTCCAAACAAGCCATGGTGATCGAGCCAACCGGGGTAGCGTTCAGTGTCGCGAGATGCACCGTCAAGCTTGCTTCGACCTGGGCCGCGTGTTATACCCTAAGTTAAGGGATGCAGGGGAGATAACGCCGCGGCGGAGGCGGTTGGCGAGGGTCGTTTTGATCGATCCGTAGCCCAGCCGCGGTCGCATACCAGCTTCTGCTGCCCGCCCCCTACCTGCCGTGCGGTCCGAAGTTGTTTTGAGGCGGCGTTCTATGGCTCAGGTCACGCTCCGAGTGCTCGACGGCGCCGATCGGGGGCAAGTCTACGATCAGCTGCCCACGCCCATCACCATCGGCCGCGAAGAAGGCAATTCGGTCCAGCTCAACGACGAGCGAATCAGCCGCTTTCATATCAAAATCCAGGAAGATCAAGACAAGATCGTCCTGACGGATTTGGAAAGCACCAACGGCACCCGCGTCAACGGCGAAGAGACGCAGCTTCGCATCCTCCGCTATGGCGACATCGTGCATGTCGGCCGCTCGGTGCTGCTCTACGGCACCCGGCAGCAGATTGCTTCGCGGCTGGACGAGCTGCGTGCCGAAGGCATTCCAGCCGCCGACGGCTTGGAGGTTGAACTCAAGAATCTCTCGCAACGTGCGGACGACTCGTCGCATCCGTTCGAGTTGGAGTGGAACGACTCGGAGAATCTCCGTAGCACGCTCCACATCCCGTCACCTCCCGAGGCGCCTCTGGGTCTGACGCCGGCGCAAGCGGCCCAGGTGTCCGAAATTTTGGAGTACCTGCACCTTCGCAGCCGGGCCCTCGTGCAGTCGGTCAAAGTGCCCGAAGGCGAAGATAAGGTCGCCCTCGACCTGGAGCAGTGGCAAGACATGCTCGACCTGCACGCCCTGATGGCGGAGTATTTGCGAAAGCTGGGCGACCCCGGCACCGAATGATCGCCGGCGTAATCGACGCAAATCACAATAGCGTTGACGCCCTCGAACTTCTCCAACGAACCAATGGCAAGGATGCACGATGGCTCGCCTCACCACCGTCTTGCGACCGGTCGCCAAGTGGATTGCTGAAAACGTGGGGCGATTCGTTTACTGGGTGCTGGCGGTTGCCGTGCTGTTCGGCGGCGCCATGGCAGCCATCACCTACGCATTGGTTCGCACTGAAGGCGCCACGTGTCAGATACTGGCCGGCTTGATCATGGTTGCCGGCGTGGCGATTATCTCCGTGGTGGTTGGTGGCTTGCTAACGGCGGTGCGAACGCTGCAGGGCTGGGTCGGCGCCACGGGCCTCGGGCCGACCGTCAGTAAGACGCTCTTCGCTCAAACGCTCGGCGTTAGCGACAAGCGTCCCGAGGGCAAAACAGAGCTTGCTAAATCACTCCAAGGCAAAGCCGTCGGCGAAGTCCGCGAGCGACTTCGACAAGCGTTCACCGATGTGTTCGCCCGCCGAGAACTCGACCGCTGGCTACCCGCATCGG
>JBCDCL010000110.1:0-7855 GCA_039182175.1 Planctomycetota bacterium | reverse complement strand
CGACGAGGAAGGGTACATCCTCACCAACTTCCACGTGGTGACCGGGGCGAATGGTCTGCTCGTCGAACTTGACGATGGACGCATTACCGAGGCCACGATCATCGGCGCCGACGAGGCGACCGATTTGGCGGTGCTCAAGATCGACCTGCCCGACCTAATCGCCGCGGAATGGGGTGATAGCGACGACCTGCAAGTGGGCGACCTTGTCTGGGCTGCGGGGAGTCCCTTTGGTTTGCGGCGGAGTGTCACCTTTGGCATTGTGAGTGCCCTCGGCCGGCGAAGTTCCAGCGGCGTTACCAACACGGCTTATCAGGAGTACCTGCAGACCGATGTCGCCATTAATCCTGGCAACAGTGGCGGGCCGCTGGTGGATGTTAATGGCAACGTCGTCGGCATCAACACAGCGATCATCGGCCAATCGTATCGCGGCATTAGCTTCGCCATCCCATCGACGATCGCCCGCCGGCAGTACGAACTGCTCAAGCGAGATGGCTGGATCGAACGTGGCTACCTGGGTGTCTCGCCTCGCGAAGTGCCGGAGCGGATGCGACGCGTCTTGAACCTGGCGGGAGGCGAAGGCGTATTGATCTCCGACGTTGTTCGTCCTGGGCCGGCATACAACGCCGGGCTGCGGCCACGCGATGTCATTCTCTCTTGGAACGGCTACATGGCCGATGATCCAACGCTGCTGAGTCGAGAAATCGCGGCTACCGAAGTCGGCTCGACCGCCGACGTGGTAATCCGCCGGCTTGATCGCGAAGAGAAGCCAGTCGACGTGAAGTTGGCCGTGAAGGTTGGCATCTCGCCCTATAGCACCCGGCCGGATACGCTTTCGAGTTCCGACCGCTAACCCCATTCTTCTCCCACAGCCTTCTACCGAGCGGTGCAGTGAGCCACGGATCGGCACAGGACGCAAAAGAGCAGGTCCGACAGGCGACTGACATTGTCGACTTGGTTGGCAGCTACATGCAATTGCGTCGGCAAGGTCGCGGTTACGTCGGTTTGTGCCCTTGGCACGACGACAAACGACCCAGCATGCAGGTCAACCCAGAGCGGCAAACGTTCAAATGCTGGGTCTGTGACATTGGCGGCGATGTCTTCAGTTTCCTCATGAAGATGGACGGCTTGGAGTTTCGCGAGGCGTTAGAAATGCTCGCCGAACGGGCCGGCATTCAACTAACGCCGACGCGGGGCGCCCCTGTCGAGTCGGGTGGCCCTGGCGATAAGAAGACGCTTCTCGCTGCCGCTGCATGGGCCGAAGAGCAATTCGCTCGCTGCTTGCTGCACGATCCGGCCGCCGAGCCAGCGAGGGCTTACTTGGCTGATCGGGGAGTCTCGGAAGCCAGCATTTCGCGGTTCCGCATCGGGTTTGCCCCTGAGCGGTGGGACTGGCTGCTAGGGAAATCGCGATCGACAAGTTTTTCGCCGGCCGTTCTCGAACGAATCGGCCTGATCAAACCACGCCAGCAAGGCGATGGCTGGTACGACTTTTATCGCGGTCGGGTGATCTTTCCCATTCGCGATGTTCGCTCCCGGCCGATTGCGTTTGGCGGTCGTGTGCTGCCGCCTGAGTACAGCAAGAGCGGCGATGAAAACGTCGGCGGGAAATATATCAACTCACCCGAGACGCCACTCTTCTCCAAAAGCAACCAACTTTACGCACTCGATTTAGCGCGTGACGCCATTGCTAGCGAAGGCCGCGTGGTGGTCACCGAAGGCTATACCGACGTGATTGCCGCCCATCAAAATGGGGTCGAGAACGTGGTGGCCGTGCTGGGGACGGCGCTCGGCGAAAAGCACTTACCACTGCTGCGGCGGTTCACTGATAGCATTGTGCTGGTGCTCGATGGCGACGAAGCAGGCCAACGCCGAACGAACGAAGTGCTGGAACTTTTCGTAGCCAATCAGGTCGACCTGCGGATTCTGGGGTTGCCTGAAGGACTCGATCCGTGTGATTTTATTGCTAAGCCCAAGGAAGGGTTTGGAGCCGACGCGTTCCGCCGCCTCGTCAACCAGGCGCCGGATGCCCTCGAACACAAGATGATAACCGTGACCAACGGATTGGTTACCGCCAGCGACACTCACGCCGCTTCGCAAGCTGTCGAGCAACTGCTCGCGACGCTCGCGAAGGTTGGCGCCGGCGTTGGCGAAGCGACGTCGGCCGTTCTCTTGCGAGAGCAAAATCTGCTCAGTCGCCTATCGCGACGTTTCCAAGTTTCTGAAGAAGTGCTCCGCCAGCGGCTCGTCGCCCTGCGGCGTGGACAGAATCGACCCACGCCTGCGATCGCCAATCAATCGGCTACGGCCGACGAGCAAGAGCCAGCGCTCAGGCTCGATAGTCTGCCGGCTCGCGAAGCGGAACTCTTGGAACTGCTGCTCACGGATCACGAGTCGGCACGCCGGGTGATGGGGGCGATCGCCGAATCCGAGTTGTCCTCCGCCGCTGCTCGCCACGTCTATTTGCTTTGCAGCGACTGCTACGAGAGGCACGGCGAAGTTGACTTCCAGCGACTGATGAACGTCGCGGACGAACGAACAAAAACGCTGCTGGTGCAAATCGATGACGCTCGTCAGGAGAAGTCGGAGAGCAACCACCCGCAGCGGGTAGAAGACTTGATTGCCGCCTTCGAGCGGCGCCGAGCCGACGCCCAACGGCGTGGCGAAATTGCCACGCTCCGCGAAGGGCGTCTTGATAACCAAGAAGAGGAGGAAGTGCTCAACAAGTTGTTTGCGAAGCTCAAGAATCAGCAGACAGGTCCTTTATCCACGGAAGGGTAAAGTGTCTCGCTGATTTTGCCGTGTCTGCTAGTTGGCTCATGGGCCGACGGGCAGAGGGTGGTTGGCCCCGCGTTGCCAACGCCCCGTCGTCACCTTGGTGATGGCGTCACGGAATCGTCACCTCACCCCGCAGTGCACAGGAAGTGTACGAGGAGTCGAACGATGACCCCCCCCACCGCTACGATCAAAATCTCGCCAGAGACTCTTGCCCCTGCTACGGAAGAGACTCAGGCAGCTCAGGAAACCCTGGTCACTCCAGACAGCCCGGCTGTCGAAGCCGATGCGATGGCGCCTCCGCCAGCGCCGCTACCCGACGCCGGCCCCCAACTACGAGCTTTGGCCGCTCTTGCTAAAGAGCAGGGCCATCTGACCTACGACCAGGTCAACGCCTTCCTGCCCGACGAAGCCGAAGGCGCCGAACGGACCGACTTGCTACTTGCCGCGCTCGACAAGATGGGCGTCGAGTTGTTGGAAGACCCCAACAAGCGGCCCGACCGTGCAGACGAAGCGGGCGAGGCTTCGCCACTTCTGCAAGATCCGGCGTCCGGTTCTTCTGGCGATCCGATTCGGATGTACCTGTCGCAAATGGCGGAGATTCCGCTGCTGTCGCGGGAAGAAGAGATTTCTCTCGCCAAGCGGATCGAAATCACCCGCAAGCGTTTTCGTCGCAACTTGCTGCGGTCGTTCTACGCGTTGGAAGCAACGGTCAAGACGATCGAAAAGGTGCACGCTGGTGAATTGCCTTTCGATCGAACGATGAAAGTGTCGCTGACCGAGCGGCTGACCAAGGAACAGATCCTGGCTCGCATGCCGCACAACTTGCCGACCTTGCGTGGCTTGATGGATGCCCAGCGAGCCGACTTTGCACGCATGGTCGACAACCGAGTGTCCGCCAACGAGAAGGCCGCTGCTCGCAAGCGGTACCTGCGTCGGCGAGAGAAGATGCTGACGTTGGTCGAGGAGCTTAGTCTGCGATCGCGTCGCGTGACGCCTTTGATCAAGGATATCGAAGACTACGCCAAGCGAATGGAGCAAGTCCGCAGCGAGCTTGCCGAACTGAAGGCGAGCGGAGCCCCCGAAGACAAGATTCATTCGGTGCGTGCCGAGCTAAAACAGATTATGCGGCGGACGCTCGAAAGTCCGTCGAGTCTGCGGAAGCGAGCCCAGGAACTGCGGCGCCAATTCCGCGAGTTCGAAAGCGTCAAGCGAGAACTCTCTAGCGGCAATTTGCGGCTGGTGGTCTCGATCGCGAAGAAGTATCGCAATCGCGGCTTGAGCTTCTTGGACCTGATTCAGGAAGGCAACACCGGCTTGATGCGGGCGGTCGACAAGTACGAGTACCGCCGCGGTTTTAAGTTCAGCACGTACGCCACATGGTGGATTCGCCAAGCCATCACGCGAGCGATCGCCGACCAGGCACGCACGATCCGGATCCCGGTCCACATGATCGACGTGCTCACGAAGCTCCGCAATACGGCCAAGCAGTTGCAGCAAGAATTGGGCCGCGAGCCGACAACCGAAGAGACTGCCCGCGCCGCCGATGTCTCGCTCGAAGAGACCGAACGCGTGCTCGACATCGGCCGCCACCCAGTAAGTCTCGATCGCCCCGTTGGTGATGGCGACGACTGCAGCTTTGGCGAGTTCGTCGAAGATCACTCGACCGAGAATCCGTACAAGCTCGCCAACAACAGCTTGCTGCGGGATCGGATCGAAGAGTTGCTCAAGACGCTAACCTACCGCGAGCGGGAGATCATTCGCCTGCGTTACGGTTTGGCGGACGGGTATAGCTACACGCTCGAAGAAGTTGGCCGCATCTTCAAGGTGACTCGCGAGCGGGTTCGCCAGATTGAAGCCAAGGCGGTCGCTAAGCTGCAGAATCCGGTGCGTAGCCAAATGCTGACCAGCTTTGTGCCCGGTCAAAACGAAGCGGCCGCGGCATAGACTACATTGCTACCGCCACGAACTTTCACCGGCGGCGGGCTTCGGCCTGCCGCCGGTTTTTTCATGATCGTTTGGCTTGTGGTGCGGGGCTTGGCAAATGGCGTAGCGAGGGGGATAACTCATTGTCAGCCACCAGAACAGAGAGACTGCTTTCGACGATGCCCAGCACTGCCCTCACGCTACAAACGCTGCACCGAATCCTGACGCAACTGGCCGACATGCGTGGCCGGTTGGAAAGGATGCCGGCGGCCGTGCGGGCACGGAAGGCGAATGTCACGAACTTGCAGACCGCGCTGGACGAAGCTCGCGAAACCGCCAAGCAGACGCGTTTGGCGTGCGATCGCAAACAGTTGGATTTAAAGTCGTCCGAAGAACGCATCACCGACTGGAATGGCAAGCTCAACACGGCTAGCAGCAATAAAGAGTATCAGACGCTCCAGGAGCAAATCGCGGCTGCAGAGATGGCCAACAGCGTGTTGGCGGATGAGATACTGGAACTGATGGAACGTGTCGACGAGCTCGACGCCTCGGCAGGGAAGGCGGCAGAGAATCTCGAAGCCGGACAAGCCGACCTGAAAAAGTTTGCCGTGGAGGTGGAAGAGAAGGTCGCTCATCTGAATTCAGAGATCGATCGGCTAGAGGGCGATCTTTCGGCGACCGAGAAGGAGTTGCCGGGCGACTATAAGAGCGAGTACCAGCGGATTGTCCGCGTAAAGGGCGCCGAGGGGATGGCGCCGTCGGTCGACGGCGTCTGCGAAGGATGCGGCCAAAGCATCACGCTCAACATGCAAAACGATTTGAAGCTCTCCAAGCCCGTGTTTTGTCAGTCGTGCGGCGCGCTACTTTACCCGGCTGAAGAGCGGTAACGCTCCAGGGCGATAGGCGGTCGCAGCAGTCGCACGCGGCGGGCAAACCTGCCGGTTGGCCTTTACACACCGGCGCCGTGCGGACAAAATTTAGGCACATGAGCGGGGTTTCCGGCAGCCGGAAGCCCTGTTTTCTTTTGACTGCCCAATCTCCCGACCAGCCGAAACAACGCTAGCTACCCAAGAGAGTTTCGCGATGACCGACGCCGTCCCGATGAGTCGATCTGGCTATGACAAGCTCAAGGCCCAGCTTGACGAGATGGAAAATGTCGACATGCCCGCCATCACCGAACGGATCGCCGAGGCACGCGCCGAGGGCGATCTGAAGGAGAACGCCGAGTACCATGGCGCCCGGGAAGAGCAGGGCATGCTGCAAGCCAAAATCAATCTACTCAAAAGCAAACTCTCCAAGGCGACCATCGTCGACATGTCGACGCTGCCCAAAGACCAAGTGGTGTTCGGCTGCACTGTAAAGGTCAAGGACCTCGACTTCGGTGACAGTGAAGAATTCACAATGGTAGGCGCCGGCGAAGAAGATTTCGACGAAGGCCGCATCAACGTCACCAGCCCACTAGCCCAAGGCTTGATCGGCAAGAAGGTCGGCGAAAAGGTCGAGGTCGAAGTACCCGCCGGCACCAACCGGTTCGAGATCCTCGAAATCCGCTTCGACGAGGAGTAGCCAGTTGCTTGAAGTGCGAACGGCGGACCCGTGTCTGCCGTTCAATCGACGGCGTCTTGCTTGGCTTGTTCGATTAGTTGCGACACGCGCTGACGCAGCTTTTCCTTATCGCTCGCATTCTTCCGTGCGATTTTGCCGTGAGAATCGACGATGTAGACCGTCGGAAAGCTAGAAACCGACCACTTTGTAGTGATGCGTCCAGGCCACCCATCTTGGGCGATACTCCAAGTGAATTTGCCGTCCTTGGTGGCTTGGAGTCCATGATCTGGCTTCTCGTCCCGTAGCAGCGTCAGTATCTCCAAGCGTTCGGGGTACTCGGCAGATAGGTCTGCAAGGACGGGGTACATGCTTTCGCAGGGGCCGCAACCTGTAAACGAGAACTGGATTACCACCACCTTCCCGAGTTGATCTCGCATACGCCAAAGCGACCCATCCAACAGCGTGACTTCGAGGTCGGGCGCCCTGGCGCCTACGACGAGGCGTCGCGCTTCGAATAAGGCGGCCTGGGCAACTTGAGCTACGGATAATTCGAATAGCTCATCAGCCACGCGAATTAGACAGCGGTGGTTGCCTACGCGCTCGGTTTCTAGAAGGCGAGGCGATTCCGACTTGCCAGCGAGCTCTTCCAGTGTTTGGATCGCCTCGTTGTACCGCTCGTTAAGTGTGTCTGCTGATGGCCAAGCATCGAGCAACAATAGCTTGTTCTCTAGCTCCCGTGCCCAACTTGGCTCGCCACCGGTGCGTAGGCGTTCAACTCGCTTTGCTGCCCACTCTCGATTGTCTCTTGCTTCAAGTGCGTGGATCGCCACGTAGAGTCGCAGTCGCTCACGCGTATGTGGCGCAAGCGCTGGCGAATTACCGAGCGAGTAAATAGGTTCGTAAACCTGCGGCTTCCAACTCAAAGCACGTTTTGCAACAACGGGTAGCAAAGGATTTTGCTGGTAGTAAGTCAAGCGTGTTGCCGCCTCGCCTCGTCCTACCGTTGCCGGAGCAGTCATCCGTGCGGTGCCGGCGGAGCGGATGAAGATCTCGTTCAGAGCCAACAGACCGACATCTTCTCCGCGGTGTGAAGCTTCAAATTCCAGCAGTCGAGGTATGTACTGTTGGCCTGGATCGACAAATTCGCCGTCGTCGATTACTTGCTCGCGTTGTGCTGATGAATCGAAATCGAGGTACGCACTAAAATAGGACTCCAGTTCAGCCTCATAAGCCGCGATCAACGTCACGAATTCTTGTTCGGAAGAGGTGAGAGTAACCTCATCAGTGGTTTCCATCGCCCCTGCGACGAGAGCCTTAGTCACGGCGAATACCAGAAACGCGTGTCGGAAAATGACTGATAATGCTTTCACGGATTGGGAATCCACAGCAGGGGCTCTCGCTGACTGGCGGCGCGGGTGAATTCTCGTACGGCGAAGGTTAATCCAACGGCTGCTGCGGCGAGTCCGGTCACGGGGGCTGCTAGGGGCGACGGGACGCTGAGGGCGGCAATGCCGGCTAGCAATCCGCCGGCGACGAGCGTGGCGATCACCAGCCACATCCAGTACGGCAGGTTGTAGGCCAAGCCGTAGGCGCAGGGGATGACCACGAGTGT
>JBCDCL010000109.1:0-7860 GCA_039182175.1 Planctomycetota bacterium | reverse complement strand
CCCATGGCCACCATGAATCCAACGCGACCGGAACCCGACAGCGTTGAAGCCCAGCTTGGGGACGCCAACCACCAAGACCTGGTCGGCCAAAATGCGGACGCACAAGATCCGGACCAGCCGAAGGCCGACAAGCCGCCCCGGCAAGCCTCGCGTTCGGCTCCGATGAAGTTCATGTACGCAAGTGGCGACCGACCCCTGGATGGTTACACCATCAAGCGAGGCGTGGGCCGTGGTGGATTTGGCGAAGTCTACTTCGCCGAGAGCGACGCCGGCAAAGAAGTGGCGATGAAGCTCATACGCCGCAACCTGGATGTCGAGCTACGCGGGGTGCGCCACTGCTTGAATCTCAAGCACCCGAACTTGATCGCCCTGTACGACATTCGCTCCGACGATAGTGGCGACGAGTGGGTAATCATGGAATACGTGTCCGGCTCGGGCACGCACGCCAACTCCTTGGAAGATGCCCTGCAGCGGCACCCCGACGGGATGCCGGAAGAAGAAGTGCTCCGCTGGATGCACGGCATCGCCGCCGGCGTATCGCATTTGCACGACAATGGCATCGTCCACCGCGATCTGAAGCCGGGCAACATCTTTGTCGATGGCACGATGGTCAAGATTGGCGACTATGGGCTGTCGAAGTTCATCTCGTGCAGTCGACGCAGCGGCCAGACCGAGAGTGTCGGCACCGTGCACTACATGGCGCCTGAGATCGCTAACGGCCGGTATGGGCGGGAGATCGATACCTACGCCCTGGGCATCATCCTTTACGAGATGCTGACGGGCCATGTGCCGTTCGAAGGCGAAAGCGTCGGCGAAGTGCTCATGAAGCACCTGACCGCCGAGCCCGATCTAGAAAAGATCAGCCAGCCGTACAAAGAGATCGTCCGCCGTGCGTTGACCAAGGACCCCGAGAGCCGCATCCGAAGTGTTGCAGAACTAGAAGCGATGCTGCCAGGAGCGGGACCTCCAAATCAGGGGTCAGGGGTTGGGGGTCAGGCGTCGGTTGGGACATACCGTCCTGTCGCGGCTGGGTTGGGCGATGGCGAAGTTTCGCTCGATACGAACGCTCCCATTTCGGCCGACGCGCGGCGAGCAAAAGTTCCGCCGGCGACGGACGATGAGCCGATCTTCCGCTCGATGGCCGATGGCTGGGCGCACTTCTGGGAGCGATGGCACGCGTCCGATCTGCACCCAGTCGCCAAAGCGTTCATCATCCTCGGTACGTTCACGGCCGCCGTCTTCTTGTCGGGCGTTTGGCTGCCGGCATTGATGGCGATGACGGTCTTTTACTTGATCTACTACGTCATCTGGGTCGCCTTCATCCGGCCCAGCATTCGGACGCATTCGGTCAACTACGAACCGCAGCACCTGTCCGACTCGCAGCGGGCGACCCAGGCGCTACCGATTCGCAAGCATCGTCACATGAATGCCGCCGAGCGACGCCGGCGCCGACTCAACTGGCGAGAACAGGCTCGTAAGCAACTGGCCGAAAAGCCTTTGCGCACCAAACTGACTGAATTGCTTGGATCGATGCTGGTCGCCGCGGCGTTGTGTGCCGGCGGTTCGGTGATGGCGACGCTGGTTATCGGTGGCGTGAGCAACGGCGCGGACAGCTCGCTGACCTTCCTGTGGTTCGCCATCGTGTCGACCCTCGGCACATGGGCCGTGCTTGCGACAAACAAATTCACAGAAGGCGTTGTCGAAGATCAGGTACCGATGCGTGGCTTGCTGCTGGCGCTTGGCGCCGTGGTGGGCATCGCCGCTGGTTTGCTGAGTGCAGAACTCGGCGTCGGTTTGCCACGCAACAGCGATCTCGGCCCGCCACCTAACGATACGGTCATGCACGAGATGCTCCGCTTCCCAGGCGGAATGCAACACAACAGCCAAGGCTTGCCACTGGTTGGCGTGGCGCCATCGGTTGCCTACTTCGCCGCACTGTTTGTTCTGCTTCGCTGGTGGCGACAAAGCGAATTTATGCGTGAGCGGCGGTTTGGCTTCTGGCGAATCATCGGCTGTGTGTTTGCTGCGTGGCTACTGCACCTGGTGACGTGGTATCCCCAGCCCACCGGCATGGCCGTGGCGGCCATCGTCGCCAGCGCGACCCAACTGGCCAGTCCCTGGCTACCGCCTAGCAAGCGGGAAGCTCTCGCCCGCCAGGAGGTGGCCTGATGTCCGCCAGTCCTTCTTGGTTCATGATGCTACTCGTCGGCTGCATCGCAATTAGCGGTATGGTCGCGTTAAGCCGGTTTTTAACTGGCAAGAAGACGCCCTTGTCGACCGTCGTACTTATCGACATTGGCCTGACGGGCCTGCTCCTGATGGGCGGGTGGTGGCTGCTAGGACCACAAAAGATGCCGACTGAATACGCTCCGCTTGCAGCCCCCGTGGCGATACCTGGCGACTTTTCCTCTGCTTCGCCCATGGTTGCCCAGCATACGAGTGGCGGTTTTTCGTTCGGCTTTGTTTTTGTGCCGATCTTGCTGCTGGTGATAATCGCCACGATCTTCGGCATCGCCAAAGGGAGTGATCAATGTGAGAACAAAAAGGGTCCCTCCCGCGTCGCCCTCATTCTGCTGCTGCTCGGCATCAGCCTGACGATCTTTGCCATGGCTGGCACGTTTTCGTACCAGCGCGAAACCGTCGAGACGCAGATGGCCCAGGTGCAGATGGCCCAGACGCAGACCTTCCCGCGTGCTGACGCCACGCAAGCATTTGAGCAATTGACTGAACCACAAATTGATCTCAGCGCGATCGATCGCGATATCGTTGAAAACGGATCGTCAACCACGATCGACGACCGTCTCGGCCAACCGATCGAGGTTGTCGACGAGCCACCTGCTTGGGGCGTGCGGCCGGAGTCGGACTACGAGCCCGATTCGGAGTACGCCAAGCAGCTCGCGAAAGAGCAGGGCGTTGACTACATCTTTGCCTATGCATCGCCCGCCACGGAAGGCATCAAGCGTTGCTTGGAGCTCGAAGAAGAGCGTGTTCGCAACGCCTTTTGGCGAGTGTTGGAGCTGGATTCCAAGTACCGCGTCAAGGACAATCGCAACAACCCGCTCGGCATGAGCAAGGCACGGCTCTACCGGCTCGCTGTGAAGGAGCGGCGGCTGGTTGTCGACGCCAAGGGCCTCTTCACGCTCTACACCCTGATGGGCTTTGATAGCGACACTCGCAAGGAGCTTCGCGTACGGGCCGAAGCCGCCAAGCTTGCCGATGGGGACGCTGCCGCCGAACTGGCAGAAGGCAAGCCTGCCTGGGTGACTCAGCCCCCCAAGCGATCGGGCGGCATTGCGTCGTCGGTCTTGAAGGTGGGCGCCTACGCCACGCTCGACGAATGCTACGCCGCCGCCAACCGCGAGTTGCTCGCATTCGTCTTCCGCTATCTACAAGAGAACCGACGCAGCACCGTAAAAGACATCAGCGGGTTTCTCAGCGCCGAGCCCCTTGGCATGACCACTGCCTCGCTTCGCGAGATGGTGTGGCGTGACGAGTATGTCGAACAGGTCGAGACTTCCGTCGGCGATATGTTTCGACTTTACACGCTCGTAGAAATCACGCCCGAAGATGGCGAGCGGCTCATCCAAAACGCGATCGACGTCCGGCAGCGGCGACAGCAAGCCGATCGCGTCCGGTACGTCGGCCTCACCGCGGCGGCGGTGGTGGGCGTATTGGCGTTGGTGTTCGGGCTGTTGAAAGTCGACGAAATGACGCGGGGCTACTACAGCAAGCGGTTGTTCGTTGGCGTACCGCTGGTGATAATCGGCCTGTTGTTTGTGCTGCTACTCGTCGGAGTTCGTCTCAACGGCAGCGCCGAGATTCCTGCTCAAATCCAACCCACCAATGCCGGACGCCTCACGCTCTGATCAACTCGTCATCGAGCAAATCCGCTTGGGCAAGCCGGAGGCGTGGAATCGCCTGATCGCGGAGTATGAAGGCCGTCTGTTGGCGTTTGTCGAAAGTCGGCTTCGCAAACGGGCCGCCAGCGAGGATGTGGTGCAAGAGACCTTCATCGGTTTTTTGACCAGCCTGCCGAACTACGACGCTCGTCGGCCGCTAGAGAGTTGGCTCTTTTCGATTGCCGCCCACAAGCTGACCGATCACCTCCGCCGCGAAGGCCGCCGGCCCGCACTGCCGCTGAGCAGCACCGATGGCTCGGACGGTGGCGCCTGGGACATGCCAGGCCCCGGCCGCAAGGCGAGCAGCATCGCCCGCAGTGGCGAACGCCGCGGCATCGAAGCGGACGCCCTAGCCGACGCCTTGACCGATCAACTCGATCGCTGGCGAGAGAAGGGGGACTGGCAAAAGGTAAAGGTCATGGAACTCCTCTTCACCCGCGGCCTGGGCAACAAAGCGGTCGCCGAAGCGTTGGACCTGACCGAACAACAAGTCGCCAACTTCAAGTTCGACTTCCTCGCCCGCATGAAAACGCTAGTCCGCCGCCAAGGGTTGAACGAAGACGTCTTCCCGGAGCTAGGGGAGGGGTGAATTTATGCGAAGAGTACGCCGCTTTGCGAAGAGACTAATCTGGCTCGGCATTGGCTGGGAGATCGCCCTATGCCTTGTCGCGGTCATTATCGCCGCTGTCACTTTTGTTGGAGGGGACGACACTAACAAAGTGGCAAATGCCCTCGTACGTTTCGCATGCGGAGCCTGCCTCGTCTTCATTGTGCTCTGGGCAAGAAGAGATGCTGGCAAGTTTCTTGTCAGTCGTAAGCAAATCCGAGAGACAAAGAATTTAACGGTTCTTGAGTGATCCGGCGCCGTGTCGAACATACTCTGCGCCTTTGCGTCTTTGCGAGAGAACAATAACGATTGACTTCACGTCAAGGCGCCCCTCACGCTAAGGTGCACCGACGCAAGGCTGAAATCCATGAACGACAGCTCCTTCACCACCGCCGAGCTTGAAGCCTTTCTCGACGAGCTGCTGCCGCCGGAGCGGATGGCGGTGATTGAGGACGCATTGCGTGGTGGCGATGACGTGCTGCAATCGCAGCTTACGGAGATCAATGGCCGACGCGACGCGGGACTGCATTCGCTAGGCGAAGTGTGGCGGCGGCGGCGGCTGACGTGCCCCACACGGGAGCAGCTTGGCTCTTTCTTGCTGGGCGTCTTGGACGAGGGGCATGCCGACTACGTGAAGTTCCACTTGGAAACACTTGCCTGCCGGCCGTGCCTCGCCAGCCTCGAGGATTTGCAAAGCCGGCAGTCGCAGGCCGACGCTTCAGCAGCAGGCGAAGCGGAGCAGCGGCGGCGGAAGTATTACCAATCGAGCGTCGGGCGCCTAAAGTCGGAGGAGTGACAAACTACTTCGACCACCCACGAGTTATTGGCGTCATGCGTCCACAACGAATCGAACCCGGGCCGGGTCAGGAATCGGTTTGGGACTATCCACGCCCACCTCGGTTGGAGCCGGTTGGCAAAGTCGTTCGCGTCCAGTTCGCCGGCGAGACGATCTGCGAGACGCACGCCGCGATGCGGGTCCTAGAGACAAGCCACCCGCCGAACTACTACTTGCCGCCGAGCGATTTCACAGCGGGACTGCTTGTGCCGGTTGGTGGCGGCTCGTGGTGCGAGTGGAAGGGCCAGGCTACTTACTTCGATGTCCGCTTGGGTGACCAGATCGCCGAGCGGGCCGCTTGGGCCTATCCGACGCCAACGCCTGCGTTTGCCGCGATTGCTGGGTACGTCGCCATCTATGCCGGCATGATGGATGCCTGCTACGTCGGCGACGATCGCGTAGTGCCCCAAGCGGGCGGCTTCTACGGCGGCTGGATCACGCCCGACGTGGTCGGCCCCTTCAAAGGCGAACCGGGCACGATGGGCTGGTGACGGGCGGGTTGGTGACGGGCAGGCTGGCGATAGGCGGGCTGATGGCGGTCGGGCTGGCGAAGAGAAGCCGGCCGGCGATTCGTTACTCAATCACAAACGAGTCGGCCGAGTACCCACCGTGAAACTCGGCAATCTCGGCATCGACGAGCTGCCCGAGCTTTTCGACCAGATCGAAGTAATCTTCGCTCGTCTCTTTGTACGCCCAAAAGTATTCGCGATCGCTAAAGCTGGGCGGTCGCGGCGAGTCGTTCCGCGCTTGTTTGGTCGGAAAATACGAGTAGACATCGAGCGGCACGCCCTCGGGCAAGCCTTCCAGTACGCCAGCGATTCGCTGGCCGTTGTAGCCGGCGACGATCACTCGCTCGAGCGTGGCGCCGGCAACGACCTCGAGCTGCCAGTCTTGCCAGTAGTACGCCGACAGGACGAGCGTGATGGGCTTGTCGGTCTTCTTGACTTCAACCGTTAGCGGCGCGCCGTCGGCCCCATTGTAGGTGCCTACGACATGCACTTCTGAGTCGGTCGACGGCGGCGTGTAGTTGGCCGCGGCGTTTCTTCTGGCTTTTTGCCACTCGCTGTTCGCCTTGAGTAGCCAGCCGGCGTAGGGTTCGATGTGCGGATTGCCCTTCTCTTTCAGCACGCGTTGGAGCCACGGTTCTGCCAGGCTCCATAGGCCGGGCCGGGCGTAGTTGTGGGCAATCCATTCCAGCAGCGATAGCCCTTCGTCGATCCGATTGTGGGGCTTGATTGCATAAGCACGCTGCCAGTACTCCAGCGCCGCGTCATGATCCCCTTCTACGTCGAGGCATTGAGCCATGCCCACCAGGGCTCGATAGCTTTGGCCTTCGTCTAAGAAACGCGCGAACAGCGCCTTTGCTCTGGGGAGCGGATCGTTCGAGCCGAGGAATTCATCACGAGGACGTTTGATCGCTTCGTTCAGTAGCGTGAACGCCAAGCTGTTTGCAGCGTCCCGAAACACTTCGTCGTTTCGCCGTTCCGCCGGGACTGCTGCAGAAGGCGGCTGAGTCGGCGATGCAGCCTCCGGAGGAGCAGCAGGTCGATTTCGGAACCCACCACGCCCGCCTAATCCGCCAGAACGATTCGACGGTCTAGAAGATGCCGCTGAGTCGCTCGCGGGATTCGATTCCGCCGGACGTTCGGCCGCCTCTTCACGCAGCGCGGCGAGTTTCATTTGACGTTCGAGTTCGAGCTGCTTCGCTTTGGCTTGCTGAATTTGTGCGAATGCCTCGGTAACTTGTTTTGCCGTTACGTTGTTCGGTTGACTCTTCATCGAGCGTTGCAGCCTTTCGAGTTCGCTCTCGGCTGCGTTCTCCATGGCTGACCAGTATGTCCGCATTTTGAATAGCTCAGCGAAGCTCGGCTGAGAAAGATCGATGCCCGACTCCGCTCGCGCTTTTTTCGCCCAGTGCGCTCGCGCTCGAGCAACCATCTCGGCTTCCTCTCGCTGCTTATCGAGATCCATCGGAACGAGAATCGTCTCGACAGCAGGCGCCGGTGAATTGGTAGAATCAATGGCGACCTCGGCGCCTGATTCCTCGGCGGCGGCCGGCGGCTGCTGGGCAATACGCACCGCTGGCGTGTCGGTGGGCGGGGTCTCTTCTGCGCCGCTATCGAGCACCAGTTGCTGGGCGCCACTCGACGCACCGGCGTCGGTCGACGGACCAGCCAATAACAACGCAGCGGCGGTGACGCTGACGGCGGCGATGGCCACCGGTTTGGCGAGCGAAGCAAAGAGCATCGAACGGACTCCTTGAGTAACCAGATGAGCCACCGCGGTCGATGCCGCAGCAGTCGGATCGAATGGCGGTGGGGGCGAGATGGTCGTCGTCGCGGTCGAGGAAACGCCTTCGGCCGCCACGGCATTGCTACCGACGAACACGCCAGCCGCCACCGCAAGCGAGACGCCCCGCCGAGCCAGCCGCTGCCGAAGCATCCGCTTGCCACGCACCAATCGGCCGGCAACTGTTGCAATGGTGGCGTCGGTCGCGTCGGCAATCTTGCGGCGGCTTT
>JBCDCL010000108.1:0-7904 GCA_039182175.1 Planctomycetota bacterium | reverse complement strand
TCGAGCATTCGTCTGGTCATCTCGTCGCCGGGTTGGTTGCTGGCGGGGTCTTGGCTGCCATCGTCGGGGCTGGGTTGCTCGCTGGTCGCCAGTTGGCTGCCGCTGTCGGAGGCTGCTTCTTGCGATCCCGCGACCGGTGTGTCCTGCGTCGATTCCGAACCGCCCTCCTGCGACTGGTCCGTCGATGGGCGTTGAGCCGCTAGGTCGCCGGTCGCTTCTGAGCGTGGCTGCTCTTGGCCAGGACTCGCAGCGACAAGTGACCGCTCTTCACTCTCCGCCGTCCGCGTGTCCTGCTGGGCAGCCTCGTCTGGCGACTCGTTTGCTGCTGCGTTCTCAGCGCTCGCTGTGGATGCTTCACTGGCGGCAGAACCGCCCTCCGACGGTTCGCTACCCGAGTCCGCAGAATCCCCCGGCGTATCGCTTGCCTGGGCGAGTCGCGGTGAGGAATCTTCAGGCGCCTGCTGCGGGCTAGCGCTCGGCTTGGCTTCCGCGGTAAGATCGGCTATCAGCGACATCGGCGAGGGCATGGCAGATTCGCTGTCAGAAGCTGACGCGACCGATTCAGCGGACTTAGACTCCGTGGCGTCCGCCGGCGCCGACGCTACTTGTGGATTCTCCCCGGCCGCTTCATCGCTCTCGCCATTTGAATCGGTGGCTACCGCCCCTTGGCTTGCCATCGCGTCTGCAGTACTGGACTGCGAATCCTCGGTGTCGTTCGGGCTGTCCGCACTCGCGACCTGCAGATCCCCCTCCCTCGAAGACGTCTCCTCCGTCGTCGCCGCTACTTGCGCCTCGACACTCTCATTGGACGAGGTCTCAGCCACTCTGTCTGCTTGCGAGTCGTCAGCGGGTTGCGTCTTTGGCGCACTCGCTGTGGGTGATGCATCGGCTACGGTCGCCTCTTTTGTTTCGTTCGACCGGCCGGACTGATCAGGACTGCGTTGCTCGATGACTCGAACCAGGTAGCTCAGCGAGGCGCCGTCAACGAGCGGATACTTCGACAAATCAAGCTCGGCTGATGCACGAATTACCTGCTCGCCAACGTCGTCGCCGAGGTCGACCGGGATGGTTGCCAGTTCTACCGCCTCTTCCCCCGGCGTCAGCGGCTGCTGCAGCACCACAAGCTCCGCGGCGCCGATGCCGTTGTCGTCTTCGGCGAGAAAATCGACTTGGATGGTGTCCTCCGGTGAGACGGCGACGTTATCACCAGGGCTGAGAATTCGGACCACTGGTGGGCGGTCGGGGTAGACGTAGAGCCGCGTCGTTGGCGGGCGGCGGAGCATCAGCCCGTGAGGCTCGGTCAATAGTGGCGTGAGCGACAAGCTACGCGTTAACTCAATCTGCCAGCGATACCAGCCGTCATCGTCACGTGCGAGTTCAACGGGCTCGTCATCGCCGGTCTCTAGGCGGAGTGACTTCAGTGGCCCAGCGGGGCGAATCGCGAGACTAAAGGTGCTTCCCTCCACGGCCGATAGTTTGCGTGGCAGGCGACCGTATTGCTTGGCAGGCTCGTGCCGGTAAGCGGGCGGTGTGATGCGAATTTGCACCGCTTCGATCGAAGGACGATCCGCAACGGTGACCTGACGCCAATCCGTTTGACCATCGCCTCCTCGCAGGCGATAGGTGAACGACTCTTCGACGCTACGCAGTCGATGCGAAACGGCGAGACTGTCCGTAGCCGCTCGGTCGCCTGTGGCGACGTCGTTGCGATCCTTGGCAGGACGTGGCATGAGTGCGATATGCTCCGTGGCGCCGCCATTCGATTGCATCGTCAACGTCACTCTATCGATCGCCGGCCCTGTGAGCGAAGCCGTCAGCAAGAGTGGCTCGCCGCGTGCGACCACGGTGTCGCCCGTTTCGTCAACAAATTGGGTTGCCGAGATATTCGCCGCAGGCGACCAGAAGCGACGGAGTAGCACGGTTGTCTGCTGCAGATCAGCGACTGCCGCCAGCACCAGAACGAGCGTCACAGCATTGAGTGCAAGGAACGCTTTGACGACTCCGCTGATCGATACGACTTCGCCCGGGTCAACGTACGCTTCGCCACGTTCTGCCTCTTGGGCGACCTGCCGGAACATCGCCGGGTGGACCTCGCCATCGTCGCGATTGGCCTGCTCGGCAATGTGGGCAACGGTGGACCAACGTTCTTCGAGGTAAGGCACGCTGCGGTCTACCTGGCGTGCAACGTGTCGCATCTGACGCGAGCGACGCCATGCAAATACTGCCCAGCCGATTAGCGTCGCTATTGCTAAGGAAAAAGCCGAGTAGGTGAGCACGCTGCGGCAGGAAGAGTCGTACAGCGTTGCCAGGTAGTCGACCAGCATGGCCAGTAGCATCGCACTCAGCAGCACAGCGATCGATGCGACCGCGGCGGTAGAGACGCCGACGCCGGTCATCCGCCGCTGCACACGACGCATCTTTTGAGCAATAGGCGTTGGCAGAGAGAATTGACTCTCGCGATGCAAATTGGCTTGCGACATGAAAACCCCTCGCCTTGCTGGTTAGGCAAGTCCTTTTTGTTTGCGGACCGCCCACTCCGTGAACAAGCACCCAAGCACAATGAACAGGTACGACCAGCGGTTCCACAAGGATGTCCGCTGCGTCGTTTCGCTCACTTCGGGGGAGAGCGACTCAAGCCGAAGCACTTCTGCCACAGCGGTCGGCGGCAGCACCTGGCCGCCCGTCAGCTCGGCGATTTGCTCCAGCAGTGGACGATTGCTCTGAGTGTTCAACTGTTCGACATTGCCCGCTGCTTGAACGGTGATTAGCGTACTCACTGCGGAGATCGCGTCTGACGCGGTTGATTCAGATTCGGCGGTAGAGCTACGCGTTAGCTCGTCGATCAGCTCGCCCGTGGGGACGATCTCGTAGGCGCCGATGGGAAGGCGGTCGAAGACGCCTACGTAGCGGCCGGGCACGTCGCCATCGGGCCGCATCCCTACTTGGGCAACTGCGGCATCTAAACTTCGGGCCGCGGCCGCAAACTCTGCGTCGAGCACTGGTCGCCCCCGCTGATCGTTGAGCCAGACGGTTACTTCCACGGGTTGTCCCCGGTCGTAGCTGTTGCGATCGGTTTCAATCCGTACTCGGTCGGTGCCCGAACCTACCGTGGCGGCGGTGATCCAGCGGAGGGTTTGCCCCCAAAAGCGATGGTGGTCTCGATCGCCGCGGCGGAAGCGTAGCAGATAGCTTTGCGGAGCAGCGAGGTAAGCGACTCGCCCGGCGCCGATCGGCGCCCAACAGAAGAGCGAGGGGGCGTCACGGTCGAATCGAGAGCTACTCTGCAGCGGAATCGCTTCGAGCAAAGTCTGCGTAGTTGGCTTCGCTCGGTTAAAGCGAGAGAGGCCATAGATTGGCGCCAAGCGGAAGGTACTTTCCCACGCCATCTGGCTTTCCGCAGCTGAGTCACGAATCTGCACGGCGCTTACTAGACGGGCTTCTTCGGTCATGCCGACGGCGTAGCCTGCCCGAGGATCGACGGGCGGGCCTTCCTCGACCGGCGAGAGTTCTGCCAGCGGCCCGCGGACGAAAGCACCCGGCATATGCTCCTTGCCGGCAACCAGGATTACGTTGCCACCTTGGCGTACATAATCGAGCAGCGACCGCTGACGGTCCGCCGTCAAATGCTCAGGTCCCAAATCGCCTAGCAGCACAACATCGTATTCGCTCCACTCCTCTTCGGTGACGGGCAGCGTGGCGGTCGCCCTACGCGAACCCGTCGCGTGCAACTCTGGCAGCGTAAGAAACTCGTCAAAGTCGACATGCTCGTCACGGCGGAACAGTTGCTGCAAGTAACGGTATTCGTAGCGGGGCGCACGGTCAGCGAGCAGCACGCGGAGCTTGTCGCGCACAACCTCAAATGCCGCTGCGGATAGATTGTTCGTTAAGCTGGCTTCGTCAGAAACTGGCTCGACTTCGATCTCGTACTGCTTAAGCCCAACTTCTTCGGCAGCCACGCGGAAGATTACCTCGTGGTCACTCCGCTCACGAGAGACGCTAAACGTCTGTCGATCGATTTCCTCGCCCTCTTGTCGCAAAGTGACTTCGATCTGCTCCCCTTCGCAGTCGAACGCGGTGACGAGCACTTCTATAGCCGCCGTGTCTCTGAGCACGACCGCCGACGGTGCCTCGACGCGGTGAATCAGCAGGTCTCGAACCGGTTTTGAAACCCCTACTGGCACCACGTGGACCGGGACGTCGCTTAACCGGGTAGCGACATCTTGTGGCGAGCTTGATTCATAGGCGTTGTGCCGGCCATCGGTAATTAGTATCGCCATGCGTAGCGACTCTTCTGCTCGCAGCTTTTCAACTTGCTCGAGTGCGGCCGACAGATCGGTTGCCGCCTGCGTGGGGTCGTTTGTGCCAAGCACCGCCTCGGTCTCGTAGGCATCGTCGGTTGCCGAACGGGGATCGTAGGCAACGGGTGTCGGGCGGGAGGAGGATGCTTGGCTGAGGTCCGTCTCGCTAGTCTCTCGCACGCTAACTGACTGATCGAATCGCAGACGCCGGATCCGGCAATCGGGAGCGAGCGACTTGAGGGGGCCCTGCTCCAAGGCTGCCAATAGAGCAGCGACGCGTTCGCGGCGGGCTCCATCGGCAGCGAATCCGCCGCTAGGAGTACCGCTCTCCGCTCTCCAGCGAGCCATATCGCGGGCAAGCGAACTGGAGCGCCGCCGGGCGCCGCGAAGTAATTCGGCGTAGCTGGCGGCAGCTTCGGTCAATGGGCTTGCCTGCGTGTCGGATGCCGCAGCCTCGCCCTGAAAGGCCTGACCAGCGTCACGAATCGGCCCCTCGACAAGTGCAATGATTCGCTCTGCCCGGTCGGCGAGTGGATCGTTCTGACGACCGATGAGTTCGACAACCTGCTTCAGCAATTCGGCAGAGCGGGTGGCGGACTGCTCGGCGGCAGCGACGGTGTTCTCTACTTCTCGCAGCGGTCGATGCTCGGACACGCCAGCGAATGCTTCGTCGCTTGCCGCGGATGCCGTCGCCAACGCGACGACGGCTCGATCGCACATAGCGACTGCGGAAGTTTCGTTGCTCGCGGCCAGCATCCATCGTAAGTCTTCGGTAGCAATTTGGGGGTCGACCACATCCATGCTACCGCTGGCGTCGACGAGCACGGCGATTGATTGCGGCTGCGTGAGTCGCTGAATCGTCAGATTGGTGGGACCGGCCAGCATCCAAAATAGTACTGCGATGGCGACTACACGGAGTGCCCAAAACGCAGTGGCCCATCGATTGCCAAGCAGCGGACGCTCACGCCACAGCAACCATGCCGCCAACGCTGCAAGCGCGACGGCAAGCGCGATCGCTACGCCTGCGGACAGTAGTCCTTCAAAGGCGAAGCTTTCGATCGTTTCTGTAACGTCGGTCGGCATTGTGTTTGAATGCAAAGTAGCTTGTTTCGAGCGCCGCTTAGGCGGCCACCAGCGGTTCGCCCATCCGGCGCCAACTCACGTGCGAGGCCAGCAGCAGTTCGACTGCCAGTAGGGCGGCAACACAGGCTAGCAACGTCCACCAAAACGGCGACAGGCTCGGTTCAGCCGTTGTATCTGTTACGGACGCAACGGTAGGCGACTGCGTGCCGAATTGCAGTCCGGCGGTCTCTTCAAACCACACCCGCTCACTCTCGGTTAGTGGATCGAGCGTTGATTCGGCAAGTCGTCGGGGGACTTGAAACGGCTGATTGTCTACCACATCGCCGGCCGCCGAAAACTGCAGAGTGTAAGCGCCAGGTAGGCGAGTCTGGGTAAACCGGAAGACCGATGCCGCCAAATCGCCTCGTTCGGCCAGATCGATTTCCTCGCCTGTTGGCGTTTGGATGCTGGCAGTTGTGTAGCCGCCTGCAGACGTGCCATCGCCAACGGGAGCCTGGGCAACGATCTCGGCGCCCGGCGTCAAGTTGTGCCGGCCGAGCGACGGCGCCGTCAGGTAGTCCAACCAGTCTTGGACCATCACCACGTAAGCCTTGTTGATCGGCAGGCTCGTCCAACTTAGCTGGTGAGGAAACGCCTGGACGATCACTCGGCCACGGCCGAAGTAACGCTCCACTGCGAGGGCGTCGCCGCTGCGAGTTCGGAGCAAGATCGAAACCTCGCGATCTGCTTCCTCGCCAAGGGCGTCCTCGACAGTGTCGTCCGAAAACTGCCAATGGCGGTTGATCAGCGTCTTGTCGATATCAAGCTGCGTCGTGTTCGCCAAGTTCTTGGTCGTGGGATGATCCGGCTCGGGTGGGTGGATGGCGATGCTGCCGCTCGACGCCAGGCGATCCTCCCGGCGAATGCGGAGCGGCGAGTCTTCCTCGAAACCTTCTTCGGAGGTGAGCTTGCCGATCGCCAGCGGGCAAAGCCCTTCACCATCGTCATGCCACTGTGAATTGAAGCGATCGGCATCGAGGCGATCGCCGAGCGTAAGCCACAAACCGCCGCCGGCGGCGACGAAACCTTGCAGCTGGTCGACCTCTTCCTGGTTGAGCTTCGTTGGATTGGTCAAAACCACGGCCCGGAATTCGCTCATATTGGTATCAGCAAGTTCCGTGGGCGTGATGACGGTTGGCTCGTAGACAGACCGCCAGGCTTGGGGTTCACCCTCCAGGTAACCAAGGGCGGCCGACAGATGCTGCGACGCCGCGATGGCTCGATCGCTGTCGGTCATGTCGGCGTCGACTGCCTCGACAATGAGAATCGGCAGTCGATCGGCGACTTCGATGACGATCGGCGCCGAGTTGTCGAGTGCAAGCTGGTCCTCTTCTTGCAATACGCATCGCACAAGTTGCGGTCCGGTCCCGCTGATAGGCGTATTGGCCGAGGCTTGCCGGGTCTCGCCGGGTGTGATGCTGCCGAGGGAACTGGTAGCGATCGTTTCTTCGCCCACCTGCCACGCAACAATGGCCGACTTACTTTCCGCAAAGCCTAGGTTCGCCACATCGCAGGAAAGCTTGACCTGCTCGCCAGGACGCACGACGGTTCGCGATGCCTCGACGTTGCCGATCGCCAAGTCACCTGGCGCCGCGTCGCCCAGGCCGCAGTCAACGACTCGCACTGTGGTCGGCAACTCTGCTTTGTCGCGAGCTACCGCCCAACGGGACCAGGCTTCTTGCGATTCGGCAGTGAATGCGGTTGCTTGCCCGTCGGTGACGAGCAGGATCAACCGCTCCGTGGCGCCCTCAAGCGGCTCGAGCAGCATGGCAGACTGCACACACTCCAGCAGATTGGCCGAACCTTGCGTTGGCTGTAGGGCGTTGATGCTGTCCGCCAGTTGCCGCTGGCCTGATGCGGTGGCGGCTACCGGCTGGAGCGTTTGCCATCGCCCCCCGCCAGCCGCTGCGAGCAACTGCACTTGATCGGCGGCATTGAGATTGTTGACCGCCTCGATGGCCTGCTCTTGAATGAGCTGAAACACGCTGCGTGCATTGGCCGAATCATCCGTAGCGATGGCGGTTGAAAGTGAATCGTCTACCACGATGACCACCTCGCGACGATCGTGCACGCCAATCCAGCTGCCTCGCACCATTGGCTGTGCTAACGCAAATACCAACGCAGCGACCACCGCTGCCCGCAAGAGCATCAGCAGCAGGTCTTCTAGCTTCTCCCAGCGACGGCCTTCGCTGACCGCGTCTACGAGAAACGCCATGGCGCCCCAGTCCACGGTGTCGACTTGCCTGCCTTTATAGAAGTGCAGTGCAATCGGCACGCCGATCATCGGCAGGGCAAGCAGGAATAGGCCGCTGAGAAATGACAACTGGTGACTCGCTCCGTAGGGAAAGGCAGCACGTGGCTGCGGTGAAAGTGGTCAAGCTCGGGCAATGGCTCGGGCGCCGGCCGCTCTACGAGCCATGCGTCCTCGCAAAAATCCGGCAAGTGCGTCGCCCAGATCTTGCCCGGTGGAGAGCGTCTCTAAAG
>JBCDCL010000107.1:0-7957 GCA_039182175.1 Planctomycetota bacterium | reverse complement strand
TAGACATGTTCGACGCTGCGGCAGGTTCGCCTCGCGTTGTGATTTACATCGGCGATGGCATGAGCAACGGCAATCTGCTCCGCGGCCGGTCGTTCCGCAACTTGGTCTCGCGGCTACGCGATGCCCAGGTTTCGGTGTCGAGCTACGCCATCGGTCCTGAGCGGGACAACGCCATGTTGGCGGTGCTCGCTAACCAAACGGGCGGCAACCTCTACATCGATGCCGACATGGTTTGGGCCGACGAAGACGCCGGCGTCACCGTGCAGCGAGCAACCGACGAAAACACCCGCCGTGCTACCCAAGTAGGCCAGACGCTGGCCGATTGGACCCGGGCATCGGTAGTTTGGCCCGAGCAGGTGACCGACAGCCAAGGCATCGAGCTGCTACTACCAACGGAAATGCCGCCACTGCGGACCGACCGCGACACGGTCGTCGTCGGCAAACTCGATCCCAGTGCCGGGCGGATTTCGCTGACCGCGACTGCCGACAGCGAAGCCGGATCGGTTTCGATTGCTGCGTCACGCCAAGTTACTGATTCAAACGAAGCCCACGCCTACCTTGCCCAGTTGGTCGACCAGGCTGCCCGCGATGGCGGTTTGACGCTGCCGACGGTTGGCACCGCTGGATTGATGGAGACGGGCCGTGTGCTGATGGCCGACATCGATAACCTGACCGGCATGGCAGAGCGTGCCGTATCGCTTGGCGACAACGCCGGCGCCGCGCAGATCGCTAGTGCCGTGCTGCGTCGCGACCCGGGCAACCTGCGAGCCAAAACCGTGCAAGGCGTCATCCGCCGTGGCGGCGCCCGCGTGCCGGGCCAAACCCTTGCCGACACGCAGCCCGCGAGCCCGACCACCGGTGATGCCGACGAAGAGAGCCTCGAACTAGTCCGCGTCGCCCAGGCGCCTTTGCCACCGCCGCCTGCAGCAGGTTCTGGCCCGCAGACCGAGCGGATCGTCATTGGCGATGGCGTGGTGATCGAAGATGGCGTCGTGGTTGGCCCTCCAAGCGTAACGGGCCCGTCGCTGATTGATGGCGTCGCCCAAAACTATCCGCCCGCGGGCGAAGTTACCGACGGTCTGTTTCTGTCGGGCGTCGAACGACGGAACCGGGTCATCGCCCAGGTCCTGGAGCGAGAAGTCCGCAACGGTATCGAAGCGGCCCGAGACCG
The DNA here is from genome assembly GCA_039182175.1 of Planctomycetota bacterium. GTDB lineage: Bacteria > Planctomycetota > Planctomycetia > Pirellulales > Lacipirellulaceae > JBCCQL01. Next base: position 6,786 of record JBCDCL010000107.1, on the reverse strand, counting down.
CCTCCGCACCAACCCCGCCGAGGCGATCCAAGAACTCAAGCTGCTGATGCAGAACGTCCAGAACGCACCCGAGCTGATCGCCGACGTGCGAGCTAGCCTGACCGATCGGCTAGAGACAGCCATTCGCGAGGCGACCCGGGCAGCGGCGGTCAAGTCGGAACTCGACCGGCAGCGTGAAGTCACGGCCGCGGCGTCGCGAGAACTCAAACTGCTCAACGACCGCATCGCCCAAAAACGGCAACGTGAAAAGCAACTGATGGACCGCTTCAACGCCCTGATGGACGAGCAGCGGTACGAGGAAGCCCAAGAAGTGGCGGCCATCGTCGAAGAAATCGATCCGATCGGCGTCACGCCCGTCGCCGCCCAGTTGTGGGCAGCCCACAGCCGTTTCCATTATCTCAACGAAGTCGTCCGGGCAGCCAAGGAACAAGCCTTCGTCGAAACGCTCTTCCAAGTCGACTTGGCGTCGATTCCCATTCCTGGTGACCCGCCGATTGTTTATCCCGATGCGACCGTCTGGGAAGAACTCACCAATCGCCGCAAGAAGTACAAAGCGGTTGACCTGAAGAGTCAGGGCGAAGCCGAGCAGCGTATCTCGGAAGCACTCCAAGGTCCGCTGACGAGTGTCGGACTCGACTTTACCGAAACGCCGCTGGGCGAAGTCGTCGAGTTCCTTCGCGACGAGTACAGCATCGAAATCCAACTCGACCTGCCAGCGCTCGACGAGTTGTCGATCGCCGAAGACGAGCCGATCACGGTCAACCTGCGAAACATCTCGCTCCGCTCCGCGATGCGGCTGATGCTCAAGCAGCTTGAGCTGACTTACATCATTGCTGACGAAGTGCTGCTGATCACCACCGAAGAAGAGGCCGAAACGCGGCTTAGCGTGAAGGTCTATCCCGTGGGCGACCTCGTTATCGACAAGACGCCTATCATCGCCGGTGGCGGTGGTGGAGGCGGCGGTCTAGGCGGCGGCGGTGGTGGTGGTTTAGGTGGTGGCGGCGGCGGCGGTTTTGGCGGCGGTGGCGGTGGTGGTTTCGGTGGTGGTGGTGGCGGCGGCTTCGGCGGCGGTGGTGGCGGGCAGTTTAGCGTGCCCGAGGCAACCACCAACCCGGCAAACGACGCCGACCTGGTGCTCACCAAGCCGGCCGCGGCGGCTCCGTCGGACGTCCCATCGGTACGTGAGACAAGCAGCCGCCAGCGTCGAGCTACGACCCAGCGTCAGGACAACGCCGAGTCGATTCGCATTGACGAAAGTGTGCCGGCTGATGAGTTCTGGGCCGATTACTTTGCCGAAGGCCAGCGAGACCCGGCGGCCGTGCGAGCCGCAGCTCGCAAGCTGATGAAGCAGGGCCAGCACCAGCAGACGATCGCCATGATCCAAGCTGCCCTGCGTAGCGGGCAGCCTCAGCCGTGGATGTACGAAGCCTTGGGAATCGCCATGCAGTTTTCGGGCGCCTCGCCCCAACAGATCGAGCGGGCCGTGATGTCGGCAGTCGACTTTAGCAAGACGACCGACGAACTGATGCTGATCGCTCAGTACCTGTTGAGCCTTGAGCTAGATAGCCGCGCGATCCAGGTTTACCAGCAAGTCACCAAGCTCGACCCTATGCGTGACGAAGCCTATGTATTGGCGTTGCACGCCGCCGAGCGGACCAACCACCTGGACGGCATCTTGTGGGCGACCGAGTCGATCCTCAGCCGCGCGTGGCCTGCCGAGCAAGCCGCCATCGAGCAGACCGCCTTGCGAATCGCCAAAGCGACCATTCGCAAGATGCAAGCCGAAGGCATGACGGAGGACCTCGCCGAGTACCGCACTCGCCTAACCGAAGCAATGCAGCGAGACTGCTTGATTCGCGTTAGCTGGACCGGCTCGGCCGATGTCGATCTGATTGTCGAAGAACCGAGTGGCGCCATTTGCTCTGCCGCGCAGCCTCGCACGCCCGGCGGCGGCGTCAACCTGGGCGATACCTACGCCACCGAGCACGACCCCGAAGTGGGCGGTTTCTCCGAGACTTACGTCTGCCCCGAAGCTTTCGCGGGTGACTACCGGGCACGCATCCGCCGCGTCTGGGGCGATGTCACGGCCGGCAAGGTGACGGTCGACGTGGTGACCAACTTCCGCAGCGACGACGCCAAGCACGAGCGGCAGCAGATCGACCTCGGCGAAGAAAACGCCGTGGTGCTGTTTACGCTCGACGAGGGCCGCCGCGAGGAGCCGATCGAAGAGCAGCAACTTGCCCAAGCGATCGATCGCCAGCGTGCGATCGGCCAAGCGGTGCTGTCACAGCAGCTTAGCTCGATCTCCGACCCACGAGCGACGCCCATCCGGCCTGACGAGCGGATCCGTCGCCGCCAGCAGCTGGCTCGCCAAGGCGGAGCGGTCGGTTTCCAGCCGGTGATTCAAACGCTGCCAGACGGCACCACGTATATCGTTCGCGCCACGGCCTCGGCCGACCGGCGGTATGTGATCATTAGCCCGGCGCCGCAGTTCTCAACGATTGGCAACGTGTCGACGTTTACCTTTGCCGGCGCCGCGGCCGACGATGATGATCTAGGTGGCGACGCAGCCGCAGCGGCGGCCGCCACCAACACAAACACCACCAACTTCTTTTTCCCTGGCGCCGCAGCGCCGGGGGCTCCGGCAGCGCCAGCTCCCCCTGGGGCTCCAGCAGCGCCTGGTGCGCCAGCCGCCCCGTAGAAGCTAGAAAGCTAGAGCAGCTCTAGAGCGGCCAGTCGGCGCCCAACGCTTCTCGCTGGGCGGCTGCGAGTGCCTGCGTCCCGGTGTCGGCCAGGTCGAGCAGTTTGGTTAGCTCGTCGCGGGTGAAGGTCGCCTCTTCGCCGGTGCCCTGCACCTCGATGTACCGGCCGCTGCCGGTGACGACCACGTTCATGTCGACGGCTGCCGCGAAGTCTTCCGGGTAGTCAAGATCGAGCACCGGCTCGCCGTTCACGACACCAACGCTCACCGCCGACAGACTATCGAGGATTGGCGAGCGGGTGGGCTTCTGCTCTTCGGGAATCGCAGCAATGGCGTCTACAAGCGCGACAAACGCGCCCGTGATACTGGCGGTCCGTGTGCCGCCATCGGCGTAGAGCACGTCGCAATCGACGGTGATCTGTTGCTCGCCCAGCGCTTCGAGATCGACCACCGCTCGCAAGCTACGTCCGATTAGCCGCTGGATTTCGGTCGTCCGGCCGTCGACCTTCTTTCGCTCCCGCTCTTTGCGAGGCCGCGTGCTGCCGGGCAGCATGCTGTACTCGGCAGTGACCCAGCCTTTGCCCTTGCCCACCATCCACGGCGGCACCTTGTCCGACAGGCTGGCCGCACAGAGCACCACCGTCTGCCCGGCGCGCACCAGCACACTACCGGCGGCAGCGGAGATGTACCCACGCTCGAGAGAAAAAGGACGAAGCTGGTCGGCCGAGCGGCCATCATGGCGTTGTGTCATGGCGAGAGTTTAACCACTAAGAGTTGAACGATCGAGCCACGACGTGCCAATCACCTAGTTGCCTCGCGTCTTTGCGTGCTGATTAGCCGACACAAGTGCCCGCAAAGTCGCTAAGACGCAAAGAGGTACGAAAGCCATCGCCGCGTGACTAGGCGAGCACTACTCACTGTGCGCCCCAAGCAGCCACGCCAGCACCCCTTTTTGGGCGTGCATGCGGTTGCCGGCTTGGGCCACCACAACGCTTTGCGGGGAGTCGATCACCTCGTCGGTCACCTCTTCGCCGCGGCGGGCGGGGAGGCAGTGCATGAAGATCGCTTCGGCCGGCGCGGCGGCCATGAGCTCGGCGTTTACCTGATAGTCGGCAAAGTCCTGCTTGCGTTGCTGCTGCTCGCTCTCTTGACCCATGCTGGCCCACACGTCGGTGTAAATGACGCCGGCGCCGGTTACGGCTTCGATAGCGTCGCTCGTTTGCGTCACTTTGGCGTCGGGTACGGCCGTGGTGAGGCCAGCGAGGAAATCGGCGTCGAGCTCGTACCCAGGCGGCGACGCGGCTACGAACTCCACCCCGAGCTTCGCACAGCCAATCGCCAAACTGCGGGCCACGTTGTTGCCATCGCCCACCCAAGTGAATCGCAAATTGTCGAGCGAACCAAAATGCTCCCGGGCGGTAAACAAGTCGGCAATCGCCTGGCACGGATGCGCCAGGTCGGTCAGGCCGTTGATGACGCAGCAGCTCGAATGGTCGGCAATCTCGGTAACGGTGCTGTGCTTCTTGGAGCGAACAACGATGACGTCGACCATCTCGCTGAGCACGCGGGCAAAGTCGGCAATGCTTTCGCGGTTCTTGCCAAAGCCAGAGTCCTCGCCCAGCATCAGACTGCCGCCGCCGAGGTGGGTCATGCACGACTCGAAACTGACGCGGGTCCGCAGCGACGGCTTCTCGAACAACAGGGCCATCATCCGCCCCGGCAACAGCGGCTCGCGAACGCCGGCGACGAATTTGTTCTTTAGGTCCTGCGAGATCGCAAAAACCGCTTCGAGCTCAGCAGTGGTTAGGTCTTCGAGCGTAAGTAGGTGTCGCATGGCATGATCGCTTGTTCGTTTGCAGCGGACGATGTCTGCGGCCGCGAAAATGACGAATGACGAAGCACGAATGACGAAACTGCAGGGGACTGACTCGCGGGCGACCCTTCGTCAGTCGTCATTCCCCTGTCAGGGTTCGTAGTTGTGCAGCACGGTCCGCAGGATTTCGCAGCCTTCTTCTACCTCGGCGTCGGTAAGCGTCATGGCGGGTAGCAGTCGCAGGACGGTTTGCTGTGTGCAGTTGATCAGCAGGCCTTGCTCCATGCAGCGTTGGACGATCGGGGCGCCTTCGACCTGCAGTTCGAGGCCGATCATGAGTCCGCGGCCACGGTACTCGGTGGCGAAGGGCAGTTCGTCAACCAGTGGCGCCAGGTGCTGGCGGAATTGCTCGCCGAGGGCTTTTGCTCGCTCAAGCAGACCGCCTGACTCGATCGCTTGGATGGTGGCGATGCCCGCCCGGGCGGCGATAGGGTTGCCACCGAAAGTCGCCGCGTGCATGCCGGGCCGCAGGCTGGGGGCGATCTCGGCCGTGGTTAGCAAGGCCCCGCCGGCGATGCCGCCGCACAGGCTTTTGGCCAAGGTTACGATGTCGGGCGTTACTTCGCCTGACTCTTTCGAAACGCTTTGGTAGGCAAACCATTCGCCGGTGCGTCCGCAGCCGGCTTGCACCTCGTCGAACGCGAGCACCAAACCATGCTCGTCTGCCAGTTGGCGAAGCCCTTGCAGGAAGCCCGCAGGCGCCAGGCGGATGCCCCCTTCGCCTTGGATCGGCTCGACCAGGATGCCGGCTGTTTCGTCGTCGATCAGTTCTCGTACCGCATCGAGGTCGCCGAACGGGGCGTACTGAAAACCAGCGACCAGCGGGCCGAGGCCTTCGTGGTACTTGGGCTGGGCGGTGGCGGTGGTGGCCCCGAGCGTCCGGCCATGAAAACCGCCGGTGAAGGTGATGATCTTGTACCGCTCTTCGGGCGTGTGCAGGCGGATTAGCTTGATCGCCGCTTCGTTCGCCTCGGCGCCCGAATTGCAGAAGAAGGCTTGCCCGCCGAAGGACCGCTCGCTGAGCAATTTGGCCCACTCGCCTTGCGGCTCGGTAAACCAACTGTTGGGCACGTGGATCAGCTTGGCGACTTGATCCTGCACCGCCTCGACAATCGCCGGCGGGCAATGCCCCAGCAGATTGCAGCCCCAGCCGGGGAAGAAGTCGAGGTACGAGCGGCCTTGATCATCCCACACCCGCGAGCCTTCGCCCCGCACCAACGAAACCGGAAACCGGCCATAGTTGGGCACAACATACTTCTGAAAAGTCTCCGCCGTAGCGGCCGACATCGATTCAACGGTGGTGGTCATGGTACTACTGTTCCAACGGGAACCGCCAAGGACGCCAAGGGCACCATGACGGATGGTACGCGTCAAAGCCGACGCGGGCTTTGAGGTCTGATTAAATTATTGTGTGACTTGGCGCTCTTGGCGTCCTTGGCGGTTCAAATCGTCCCGGAGAAAGAGTTGGACCGCCGTCGATCTACACGGGTTCGGCGGTGATTTCGGTGCCGACGCCGCGGTTGGTGTAGATTTCTAGTAGCAGGCTATGGCGGAGGCGGCCGTCGATGATGTGGACTTTGCGGACTCCGCGGTCGAGCGTATCGAGGCACGCTTCGACCTTCGGAATCATGCCAGAGTCGATCGTGCCGTTGGCGATGAGCCGGCGGGCTTCGTCGGCCACTAGCGAGTGGATCAGCGAGCCCGGTTTGTCTTTGTCGCGGCGGACGCCGTTAACGTCGCTCAAGAAGACCAGCTTCTCGGCGCCAACGGCTTGGGCGACTGCCATCGCCGCGGTATCGGCATTGACGTTGAATTTTTGGCCGGCCGGTTCGCCGGAGTCGGCATCGGCGACGCACATCGAGGGGATCACCGGCACCTGGCCGGCGTAGCACAGATTGTCGATGATGTCGCGATCGACACGCGTCACGCGGCCGACGTGGCCCAGGTCGACCGGTTTGCCATCTTCGCCATCTAGCGTGAGCCGTTCGCCAAACAGCACATTGTTGTCAGTCTCGCCGACGAAGTTGAGCGGCATCGCCCGGCCGCCGAACTCTTCGATTCGGGCGGCGATGAACTCGTTAATCTTTCCCGCCAGCACTTGCTCGACAATCGCCAGCGTAGCGTCGTCGGTGTAGCGGCGGCCTTGGACAAAGCGAGGTTCAATCTTCGCCTCGGCCATCGCTCGGCTGATCGCGGCGCCACCGCCGTGGAC
>JBCDCL010000106.1:0-7990 GCA_039182175.1 Planctomycetota bacterium | reverse complement strand
TGCAGCGTGGCGCCGTGACGAGCGAGCGATTCGAACTCGGCCGCAACTTCTGTAACAAGCTTTGGAACGCCAGTCGATTTGCCCTAACGAATCTTGAAGGCTACCGCGATGCTCCGGCGACTGACGTCACCGGCTCGCTGAAGATTGAAGACCGCTGGCTCCTGTCGCGACTGGCGACGGTGACTCGCGAAGTGACGGACGCGCTGCAGTTGTACCGCTATGCCGACGCAGCCCGGGCGCTTTACGACTTTGCCTGGAACGAGTTCTGCAGCTTCTACGTCGAGATGACCAAGTCGCGTTTCGCCGACGAAGGACCCGACAAGCAGGTCGCTCAAAGCGTGCTGGCCCACGGGCTTGATACGCTGCTGCGATTGTTGCATCCGATGACGCCGTTTTTGACCGAAGAGGTTTGGCAGTTGCTGGGTGAGGTGGCGCCGCTCCGGCGACTGACGTCGCCGGCTCGCCAAACGGTGTCGCCGGCTCGCCAAACGGCGGCCCCGTCGATCTGCATTGCCCCGTGGCCTACGGTGAACGAGGCCGATAGCGATCCGCAGATTGAAGCGCAGTTCGCGGTTTTCCAAAGTGTGCTGGGCGCCGTGCGTGAAGTCCGGCAGTCGCAAGGCATTGCTTGGACGGAGACGCTCGAGTTCGTGGTCCGCTGCGACGACCAAACGGCTGGGCTCCTGCAGCCGATGACGCCTTACTTTGCACAAATGGCCAAGGCATCGCCGGCGGCAATGGGGCCCGCTGCGACGGCGCCCGACATTGCTGCCAGCCGGTCGCTTGCCGTGGCGGGTAGCGAGGCGATCGAGGTGCATGTCGATATCAGCGGGTTCATCGATGTCGAAGCGGAGAAGAAGCGGCTCGGCAAAGAACGCGATCAGAAGGCGAAGTTCGTGAAGGGCTTGGAAGGCAAGCTTAGCAACGAGAAGTTCGTCGCCAATGCACCGGCTGCGGTGGTAGAAGAGCAGCGAGCGAAGCTGGAGGAAGCCCGCCAGGCTATCGCGTCCATCGAAGCCTCGCTCGCCAAGCTGGATTCGTAGCGTCGCCGCGGGCCCTACGACGCGCGAGTGTTATTTTCGCTAATCCCGCAGCACCAAGACAGGGCAATGGGCTGTGCGGACGACCCGCTCTGCGACCGATCCGACAAACAGCCGTCGCAAACCGGTCCGGCCGTGCGATGGCATCATGATCATGTCGAAGTGATGATCCTGTGCAAATTTGGCGATCTCCTCTGCCGGATAGCCAAACAGCACTTGGAAATCGACCTGCTTGCGTCGCGGATCCAGCTTGCCGTCCGGTCCCGGTGTGCTGAGGAACGTCTCGGCGATTCGCTCGCGGCGAACTTCATCCGAGACCGAATCCCAAACGATTGCCGGATCGGCTACGGCGTAGGACTCGAGCGGCGGGGCGACGTGCAACACCGTCACATCAGACGGCTTGTCGACCAGATCGAAGGCTTCGAGCAGTGCTTGCTCGGCTTGAGGGGAGAAGTCGGTGGGAACCAACACCCTCTTGCTCGTTAGACGAATCATCGCAACACCTCCCTTCCCACTTTGACAGTAGTGCTTGGGTGGCTGCCAGGACTAAACCGTTGATCCTCAGCTTTTTGACGCTCGGAGGCGGCGACTTGTAGTCCCGTAGTCTCTACTTCAAGTATAACATTCCCTCCAACAGAGTACAGGTAATTCGTTCCATACAGAGCACGCTCGATGATTGATACCAAGAAAGTTGCCGACCGCCGGCAGTTGCATTTTGACGCCTTGCAAGAGGCCATCCGCGACGCCGAGGCGATAGCGGCTGCCGAAGCCGAACGCCGACTACGGGCCACCGGCAATTGGACACCCGGGCAGGCGATTTCGCATGTCGCCTTCTGGGCGAATGCGCCCTTCGATGGCTATCCAGACACGGTCAAACCGCCATGGCTCATGCGGATGGCGATGCGGGTGATTCGCGGGCGGGTCTTTACCAAGGGCATGCCGCCCGGGATGCGTTTGCCGGGGGCGCCCGGCGGAACTTTGGGCGCCGAGTCGATGCCTGCCGACGAGGCCGCCGCCAAATTGCGTGCCGCTTTCGAGCGACTCGATGAGCATTGTCCGGAGATCGTCAACCCGTTATTCGGCCCGATGACGCACGCGCAGTGGAGACAACTCAACCTGCGTCATGCCGAACTGCATTTCAGCTTCTTTCATCCTGAGTAAATCGGCGAGGAGAATTTCCTCGCTGATTAACTCAGCCGCTAGGCCCTCACGCGGTGAGTGGCACGCTATACTGGGGCTGTGCATAGAGGGGGGATCGACTGCATCGGCTGTCGACTTCGATGCACGCTACCGATCGCCAAGGACGCTTTGCCATGCCCGTCGCCATGGAACTCTCGCGAATCATCATTAGCGAGATCAACGACCAGCAAGTCATCTACCTGAAGGAAGTTGATGGCGACCGTGCGTTTCCGATCTTGATCGGCATGTTCGAAGCGATGAGCATCCAGCGACGCGTTAAGCACGAACAAGCGACCCGGCCACTGACGCACGACTTGCTGGTGCAAACCATCGAAGCGATGGGGGGCGAGCCGCAGGACGTGGTGATCAACGAGCTACGCGAGCATACCTATTTCGCCAACCTTCGCGTCCGGCAGGATGGCGAGCTGGTAGAAATCGACGCCCGCCCGTCCGACGCCATCGCCGTGGCCGTAACTTGCGATCCGCAACTGCCGATCTACGTCTCTGAAGATGTGCTCAACGACGTGATGCGTGAGCAAGCTTAGCACTCGCGAGCAATTTCTGATTCGCTTAGATGCGATCGGTGAGCGAAGCGATTTCCACGCGATTGTCGATTAAGCGTTGGTCGTCCGCTGGCGTGTTGCTTTCTTCGATCTGCCAGTTGGCGCCGATCTTTGCTTTGAGTCGCGTGACGATCTCGTAGAACGACAGGGCACACTCAGCGTTACTGTCGAGGTGATAAACGCCGGCCTGGCCTCGCTCGAGCAGACGCCATAGGGCATCGCAGGTGTCGGTAAGCAGCGACGTGGCGGGCGTCCACTTCGTGCTGGCTGAGATGGAGCCTCCGTTCTCAGCGGCGCGATGCAAGAACTCCAGCATTTGATTGCCGCCACCGCCGCGAGGCGTATCGAGATCGCCAATCTGCCAACCAAGGCGAGCGATGATAGCGTTCTCGTTAGCGGCAAGAATGGCGTCTTCGCAGCGGATTTTGTACTGACCGTAATCATCGGTCGCGGTCCGCGGGTCGCCGACAGAGTTGGGTTTCGACGGATCCTGACCAAACACCGACGCCGATCCGGTGTGCAAGAAGTGTCGATCATGGCGATGGCAATGCTCGGCGAGCCAAGCGGCCCAACTTTCGGCGCCGGTGGCGACATGGCATACCGCATCGGGTTGAACTCGGTCGAGAAAGTCTTCGCACGCCGCGGGATCGTCCGTCGCCACGGCCGCTCGATCCCAACCGGTCACGGTGCAACCGGCGGCGACGAGACGATCTCGCAGCACAGGCGCCACGGTGCCATTCAAACCAGTTACGAGAACATGCATGGCGTTGCTTCGCGGGCCAGCTATTCGGTGACGTCGGCAAAAGCGGCTTTGAGAGCTTTAAGACCGGCGTCGCCATTGACGGCGTCAACCACGACGTTCACTTTCATTTCGCTTGTACTGATCAGTTCAACATTGATGCCCGCTGCCGAGAGGGCTTTGAACATTCGCATGCCTACGCCGGTGTGGCTGCGGATGCCAACGCCGGTGACCGAGAGAATCGCAACGCCTGGGTGCGGCGCCGATTCGCCGCCAAACTCTTTAGTTAGTTCCGCGGCGACCGCCGCGCTCTTTTCATTGTCGGCGATGGGGACGGTGAAGCTAAGCGTAGTCGAACCATCGGCGCCAATGCTTTGGACGATCAAGTCGACGACAATCTCTTCTGCGGCGATTCGCTCGAAGATGTCTGCGGCAACGCCCGGCTTGTCAGGAACCGCAGAGAGGGTGATCAAGGCCTGCGAAGCATCCAATTCGCAGCCGTGAATGGTCAAGTCCTCCATCGACTGCAGGCGGCTGACGACCGCAACCGCATCGGCTTCCTTCGCCTGCTTGGCTGCCGTGAGCGAATCGTCGAAAGTCACACGTTCGCCGGGCTCCTTATCGAGTTCGAACTCGGCATGCACCGCCCGCAAAGCTTCCAGCCCCTGCTCTCGCTGCACCAAGCACGAGACTTTGATCGCACTGGTTGTGATCGCTTCGATGTTGACGCCTGCTTCGGCGAGCGACCGAAACATGCGATCGGCAACACCCGACTGCGTGGCCATCCCAAGTCCGACGACGGAGACTTTGGAAACCGTGGCGTCGTGGGTGACCGATGCGGCGCCGACGGCGTCGGCGGCTTTGTTGACGGCGTCGAGCGCGCGATCGAGGTCGCTTTCTAGCACCGTGAACGAAATGTCGGCCTGGCCATCGTGGCCGACGTCTTGCACGATCATATCGACCGCGACGTTGGCGGCGGCGAGCTGCTCGAAAATCACCAGGCTCACGCCCGGCTTGTCAGGCACGCCGGTAACGGAAATACGCGCCTCGGCTTTGGTCAGGGCGGCGCCACTCACCGCTCGGTCGGCCGATTCGGCAATGGGGCCAATGATGGTCCCCGGCTCGTCGGTAAAGACGCCGCTGTTGCGAACGTGAATCGGCACGTTGAATTTCTTGCCAAACTCTATCGATCGGCTGTGCATCACGCCGGCGCCCAGGCTGGCGAGTTCGAGCATCTCGTCATGGCTGACGTTCGACATCTTGCGAGCATCGGCCACCTGGCGAGGGTCGGTGGTGAAGACACCGTCGACGTCGGTGTAGATCTCGCACATCTCGGCGCCGAGCACCGCCGCGAGCGCAACGGCCGAAGTGTCGCTGCCGCCGCGGCCGAGGGTGGTGATGTTCAGGTCGTCGTCGACGCCTTGAAAGCCAGCGGCGATCACCACGTTACCGTCGTCGAGCAGCCGTTTCATGCGTTCGGTCGAGATCGACTGAATGCGGGCTTTGCCGTGTGACGAGTCGGTCCGCACGCCAATCTGCCCGCCAGTAAGGCTGACTGCTTTGCCGCCGAAGTCATGGATCGCCATCGCCATCAATGCGACCGACACTTGCTCGCCGGTTGAGAGGAGCATGTCCATCTCGCGTGCCGGCGGCGTGTCGCAGACTTGGCCGGCAAGGTCGACCAGCGAGTCGGTATTCTTGCCCATCGCCGAGACGACCATCACCACCTGATGGCCTTGCTGCTGAGCCCGGAGCGCCCGCCGCGCCGCCGCCCGAATCTTTTCCGCATCGGCAACACTGGTGCCACCGAACTTTTGAACTATGAGAGACATTTGTTGGAAGGAAGTTTGAACCGCCAAGGACGCCAAGAGCGCCGAGGAACTAGGAGAGGATAATTCGTTTGATGCCGCCGTCATTTAGCTTCAAGACATTGAAGTTGATGAGCAGTCCCAGCGTTAAACCGGTCGCTTTTAATTAATTGATTACTTGAGCATGATGGATTGGATGCAGTGACTCGACGGCTTTGAGTTCGACAATCAGTTTGTTAGCCACCAGGAAATCGAGCCTCGCCTCTCCAACAGCGGTCTGTTTGTAATGTAGGGAAATTGGCTTTTGCTGCTCGAACGATATGCCGCGAAGTGATAGCTCTACAGCTAAGGCCTGTTCGTAGACTGACTCAAGAAATCCGGCGCCAAGTACTCGATGCACCTCGATTGCCGCGCCTATGACATCGTGCGCTAATCGATCGACTGCTTCGCTAGGTTCGACCATGGTGAATAATTTGGCGCTCTTGGCGTCCTTGGCGGTTCACGTTTTTTTGACGAACCATCGCATTGCGTCCCAGCCGTGGGGGAAGGCTAGGTCGGACGCCGTAGCGTTGCGGTCGCCGTACGTAGTGAACTTGTCCGCTTCAATTCCCGTGCCAGCCATTGCCACGGGCACGACGCCGTGGGTGTGTTTCTTGGTGCTGAGGAAGGTCGGGTGGTCGGGGCTGATCATCATACGCCAGTCGCCGGCGCCTTCGAGGGCGGCAACCAGCGGGCCAACGACGTGGCGATCGATTTCTTCGATCGCTTTCACCTTTTCCTCGCACTTTCCCTCATGGCTCGCCTCGTCGGGCGCTTCGACGTGAACGCAGACCAGGTCGTAGTCCTTCAAGGCGTCGACCGCGTAGCGACCCTTGGCAGCGTAGTCGGTATCGAGGTAGCCAGTGGCGCCGGGCACTTCGATCCGGTCCCAGCCAACTAGCGCCGCAATGCCTCGCAGCAAGTCGACTGCCGTGATCATCGCCCCCCGCGGGCCATACTTCTCGGCGAATGGCTCAAGCGACGGCGCCCCGCCCTGGCCCCACAGCCAAACGTTGGTGGCGGGGCGTTTGCCTTCGGCGATTCGCTTTTGATTGACAGGGTGGTCGGCGAACAACTCGCTGGTGGCGTCCATCAACTCGACCAGCACATCGCCGCCCGGGCCGCGAGGGTGGGCATTGGCGATCGACAAGTCGGTCCAGTCGTGCGGCGCCGCGGTACGCGTTTCGTTAGTGAAGGGCGCCGGCAGCTTGGCGCCTCGCCAAATGAGCAGGTTGCGGTACTGCACGCCGGGGACGAACTCCAGGGCGTCAGTCCACTTCGAGTCGCTCGCGATCTTCGACTGCACGTCTGTCAGTAAAGCAGCCGATTCCTCGGTGCTGATATGGTCGGCCGTGAAGTCGAGCATCACCGGCTCGTCACTACCAACGTCTTCACTGGCGGGGCCGACGGTGACCATATTGCAACGAATGGCCCAATCGCCCTCGGCGAGTTCAATGCCCTGCGCGGCTGCCTCCATTGGCGCGCGGCCGGTGAAGTGCTCGAACGGGTCGTAGCCCAGCAACGATAGGTTGCCGATCTCCGACCCTGCCGGCAACTCGCGCGGCGTGTGCATCGCCTGAGCAATCACGCCCCGCGCCACCACCGCATCCATATGAGGCGTATCGGCAGCCTCTAGCGGCGTCTGACCACCAAGCGCCTCCTGCGGCTCATCCGCGGCGCCATCAGGAATAATGATTGCGTATTTCATGGATTGCGGATTGGGGAATTCGGATTGCGGATTGATTTGATACTAGTGCCAGTCGTGACCACACCAGGTACACATTTGAGCGACGGGCGTTCGCGCTATGCGATCACATTTAGGACATCGATTCACAAGAATGTCAGCTGCGTGGTCATTGACGATGCGATTTACTGCTTGCTCCAAGTAGGCGTTGACGTTTCCATCCGCTATCTGACGAATTTCCTCGTCGCCATCGATCCACGACTGGATATCGTCTTTTGCATGCTCAATCGGATCACACCTACCCGTTTGCTTGGCAAGCAACTCATCAACCATCAATATGCGAAATTCCTGCTCGCAGAAGAACTGCGGGTAATGGCTTTTCAGGTATGAACACAGCTCTGCGGTGTCGTCGTAGGATCTGTTCACTCCGCAATCCGCAATCCCAACTCCGCAATAAGTCAGTCTCGCACCCACATCTTTACTGGTTCTGACTTGCACGCGGGTAAGGCGGCGATTTTGGCGCAGGCGGCGTCGGTGGCGGCTTCGCTGGCGGCATGGGTCATGATCACCAGCGGCACAGCGGCGCCCTCCTCGAGCGGCTCCTTCTGCAGCAGCGAAGCGATCGAGATGCCTTGCTCGCCGAAGGCTTGGGTCACTTCGGCCAGCACGCCGGGGTGGTCTTCGACCAACACGCGGACGTAGCGCTTGCCGGTCGACTGGGCGAAGTCGGCCTGATCGGCGCCGCGGGCAGACTCGGACCAAAGGTTGAGCGTTTTGAAAGTGATCGCCGTGCGGCCGACGGCGGTGTCGATCAAATCGGCAACCACGGCCGACGCAGTTGGCATCTGCCCGGCGCCCTGCCCGTAAAAGAAGAGTGGCCCCACGGCGTCCCCCTTCACCAGCACCGCGTTGAAGGGACCGCCCACTTCGGCCAGCGG
>JBCDCL010000105.1:0-7995 GCA_039182175.1 Planctomycetota bacterium | reverse complement strand
CCCGTTGTGTAGGCGCCGCCGTAGGCAAAGTTGTTGCCCCCTGGTCCGCTCGGATTGCTGGTGGCTGCGGGCGTATCGGGTTCTAGCGGTGCAAATCCAAGCCCTTCGGCCACCCATTCGGTCCAGACCTGGCCGTTGGTAAACCGCCCGTCGAAGTAAGCATTGCCGGGCGTATCGGGCGCCAAGCCTTCGAAGAAACTCTCACTGGTCCAGTAGCTGGTATTGCCAACGTCCGACAGGCTATCGCCGAATACATACAGATCGGTATACGGCCCCGCCACAGCTGAGGAGCTTAGCAGCAGCGTCGCGATCAGGCTGCGGAACAATAGCATGATTCATCCGTGTTGGCATAACCGAGGTGAACAACCGCGATTATAGCCGCCACGCAGCACAACAGGGTACATCGGGCAGAAGGTTCCCAATCGCTTCGGCGGTTCTGCTAGAATGGCTAGCAGCGAGTTCCCGCCTCTTTGAATCCATCGCCATGTCTCTCGCCGCCCCAGCCACCGCCAGTGGCGACATCGTCAACGAATCGACGGGCGCCGAGTTGGCTGCGCCGCTTAAGCGTTTTTCTCGCACCCGGCATATCGAAACCGTTCGCCGTCTATCGCAGGTCAGTGGACTGCGGAGCACGTTGCTCATCGCCGGTGTTTGGGCGCCGCTGATCGCGGTTATGGTGTGGGCGGTGTGGATGCCGCGGTGGTGGGTCTTTTTGATCGCCGGCTGCGTTGTTGCGTCGCGGCAAGTGGCGATGGGCGTATTGGTGCACGACGCGGTGCACTACCTGCTTTACAAGAACCGAACGGTCAACGATCTGGTGGCCGACTTGTTTTTGGCGTTTCCAATCGGCATGACGACCGGGCTCTACCGCAAGACGCACTACCAGCACCATCGCTTTACCAATACCGAGGACGACATCGACCTTGTCTCGCAACGCGAAGATGGCGAGTGGTTTGAGTGGCCGAAGAATGCTCGGGAGTTTGTGTGGGTGATGGTTCGCAGCATCACCGGCATCAACCTGTACCGCGGGTGGGTGATCTACAAACACTGGGCGCCGTGGAATCACTTGCGCGATCCGATCTCGCCCGCATTTCCGCTGCATACACGTATGCTGTATCTGCTGAACATGGCGGCCGTCTACGCCGGCTTTGGCTGGGGTTTTTCCGTGGCCCCCTGGTCGACCGCCACCGTCATGGCGTTGTACATGCTGCCCGGCATGACGCTCGTGAATTTCTCGATGAGGCTCCGCGCCACTGCCGAGCACATTGGCGCCGATAATAGCGAGGAACTGCGGGCTACTCGAACGGTCTTGCCACACTGGTGGGAGCGTTGGCTGGTGGCGCCCGTTGGGGTGAACTACCACCTGGAGCATCACCTCTTCCCCAGCGTCCCCGGACCGAATCTCGCTCAACTCCACCGCGAGCTTATGACCGACGACGAGTTCCGCACCCATGCCCACCTAACCGAGGGGTACGATGGCGTGCTACGGGAGCTGATGCAGACTCCTCAAGCCGACGCATCCTTATGACAGCCGGTCGCTCCGGAGTTGGGTAACGTGAGACCTACAACGCATCGCCTCATTCACCAGCCCCTACTATTAATCGCACTGCTGACGTTCGTCGCATGCGACGGTGAAGCAGTTGCGCAGCCGTTTGCTGGCAACATCAATCGGTGGGTCGCTCAAGACGCACTCGACCCGCCGACGCAAGGCTCGGTGCTATTCGCTGGTAGTTCGAGCATCCGGCGGTGGGAGCAACTGGCGTTTGACTTCGCGGACTACAAGGTGATTCAACGCGGATTCGGCGGCGCCCAGTTCGAGAATCTAAATCGGTACGTCGACCAAATCGTCCGACCTTACAATCCTTCGGCGATCGTCTTGTGGATCGGCACCAACGACATCGCCAGTGGCGAATCGCCCACGGAAGTTCTGGGCGATTACAAACGCTTTGTTGATCAAGTGCATAACGGAGGCGGCGGCGTAGCGGGACAGCCGGACGTTGATATTTTCTTTTTGGGCATCATGCCGACGCCCGGCCGGTTTGCGCAGCAACCGCAAGCCCAGGATCTGAACAATGCGATCGCCGCCCTCGCCGCAAGCAATCCAAAATTACACTACGTTGACTTGCCGACGGCGTTCAACGCCTTCAATCCGCCAAGAAGCGGGGAATTTCTAGACCTATTTGACGACGCGATTCATCTTAGCCGCGCAGGTTACGACATCTGGACCAGCGTCATCCGTCCTCAAGTAGAAGCGGTGGTGGCGCCAAGCAAAGTCTTTGCACTCAACCCCAATACGCCGCAGCCTGGTAGCAAGATTCTCTTCGATTTCGGTCCGAACAACACGCAAGATGGCGATCATACGCTAGGACCTGACGCCAATGGTAACCATTGGAACAACTGGCATCCGGCCGATGGCGGGGTCGTGGTGATTGCCGGCGAGCACATTGGCAATTTGGTTGACGCCACCGGCGTGGCGACCGGCATCGGCCTCACCATCACCGCTGGCTTCAACACCAACGGGAAAGTCTCGGGAGGCCTACTCGATCCCGACCCTGCGTTGCTTGGCGACTTGGCAATCGGCTCCGCGACGCAAGATTTCTTCACTAGTACCGGCGACAAGAAGAAATTCGGCGGCAACGACGAAGTAGGCGGCGGGTTTGTGATCGATGGACTCAATCCTGATTTAGCCTACGACTTCAAATTCCTTGGCTCGCAGCAAGGTTCAGCCGAGAGTGTTACCGAGTATCGACTGACCGGCGCCAACGGTGGAGTTGCAACGCTGCAAACCACGGGCGCCGACATCGGCTCCGATGGTGATTACGACGGCAACGACAACCAAGTCGCCATCGTCAGCGGCATCCGGCCTGACGCCTTCGGCCAAGTCTTCTTCGACATGACGCTGCTCAGTGGCAGCGCCGCTTACCTGAATGCGATGGAAATCACCGTCACCACTGCCGCCTCCGAATCCTCGTCCGCTAATGTCCGCTAGGGCAACGGTTGAGGGAGGGAGATGGGGGGATAAACGGGGGGATGGGGCGATGGCAACTTGGTTATTCGAGTAAACCTTCGATTGTTAATAGTGCTCACAATCAGGAAGGATTACGCCAAGTAACGTCTTTCACCGCTCTCAATCCGTCCCCATAGCCGCAGGAGATTACATCGAGGACGGACATCCCCCTCATCTCCTCGTCGTATCCCCCATCTCCCTACCAAACCGTCGCCGTACATCAAACGTGGTTCAGCTTGTTAAGCCCGTTGTAGGCGGCGACCTTGTAGCACTCGGCGAGGGTGGGCCAGTTGAAGACGTTGTCGATGAAGAACTCCGCTTTGCCTTCGAGGGCCATCACGGCCTGGCCGATGTGAACCAGCTCCGTGGCGCCGGCGCCCAGGATGTGGACGCCTAGAATGTCGTGTGTCTCTTGGTGGATGAGCAACTTCATCATGCCCTGCTCTTCGCCCAATAGTTGGCAACGAGCAATTTCGCGATACTGGGCGACGCCCGCCTCGTAGGGGATGCCCTCGCTGGTGAGCTGCTCCTCGGTCTTGCCGACCATCGATATTTCGGGGATCGAATAGATGCCGAACGGGAACAGCTCGGTGTTGTAGTTCCTCACGTCGCAGACGCCAAAGGCATGGCAGACGGCGCGTCGGCCTTGCTCCATGCTGGTCGACGCGAGCGCCGGAAAGCCGATCACATCGCCCGCGGCGTAAACGTGGTCGACATTGGTTTGGTACTGCTCGTTGACGTGCAGGCGCTCGCGGTCGTCGAATTCAATGCCCACGGCGTCGAGCCCCAGGGCGCCGCAAACCCCTTGGCGACCGACGGCATATAGCAGCGATTCGCCCCGGATGACTTTGCCCGATTCGAGGTGGGCTTCGACCAACTTGCCCGTCTTGCTGGCGCCCGAGCGATCGGCGCCGTCGACTTCGGCAATGCTTTCGACCTTCTCGTTCAGGCGAAGCGTGATGCCCTTCTGCCGCATGAAGTACTGAAAGGCGCCGGTGATCTCATGATCGAGAAAGCCAAGCACTTCGCTACGACCTTCGATCAGCGTGACGCGAATGCCGAGGGTCGCCATGATGCAGGCGTACTCGGTGCCGATGACGCCGCCACCGACCACGATCATCGTCTTGGGGATGTGGTCCATCGCCAAGATATCGTCGCTGGTGCAGATGTTGGTGCCGTTGAACGGAATATGCGGCGGCCGGGCCGGCCGGGTGCCGACGGCCACCAGGAAGCGATCCGCTTGCAGCGTTTGGATGCCTTCTTGCGAATCCACCTCGATCGTGTTCGGACCGGTGAACTTTGCTTTGCCCCAAATCAGATCGACATGGTTGCGATCGAACTGGTTGCGAATGACGTCCCACTCGTGGCGAATCACTTGCTGCGACACGGCGGCGAGGTCAGCGACGGTGACGTCGCTCTTCACGCGGTAGCTGGCGCCGAAGAGTCCCTTCTTGTTGGCGCCCGTCAGGTGCAGCACCGCTTCGCGGAGCGCTTTGCTAGGGATCGTGCCCGTATTGATCTGGGCGCCGCCGAGCACCGGGCTTTTCTCGATCACCGCCACACTCCGGCCCAGCTTGGCGGCCTGGATGGCGCCCTTTTGACCCGCGGGACCGGTGCCGATGACGATGCAGTCGTAATGTTTCATAAATCAATCGCAAAGGCGAAGGCGTTGGAAAAGCTCGTAAGCGGCGTGCGCGGCGGCTGCCGGCTACTGTAAAGCCTACCAGTCCGCACTACCCCGGCAAGAGCAGATGCCAAGCTGCAGGGGAACGGCGGAAGGGGCAAGATGTGCTAAACCGAAGGGCACTGGCCGGTGCGAATTTTCTCTTCGGCATTACCCTTACGCAGCCGCAAGCCGCTATCAGCGATTCGGCGGCTGGGGTCGCGTTGCGGTCGGCGTGTACTGCACGGCGCCAAAGTTATCCGTCTGCACCTTGCCGCTGGTTCGCCAGTAAGAGATTTTGCCCGCCGGATACTTCAGCCGCCCTTCGCCAGGCTTCTGAACCCACAAAGTAGCTTTCGACCGTGCGTCCCCTTCCAGCACAAAAAGTTCTTTCGACTGGTTGTAGCTTGCCCGGTTTGCCAAGGCGTTGAAGACGCTGCCATCGTCCGCGGCGCCCTCCATGCGAACGTTGCCCGTGGCGATCAGCTCGATCGGCGCCAGCTTGGTCTTGGAAACGACAAGCGGGCTGCCATTGAAGCGGGCCGTCGGGTCTTCGCTCACCTGCAGGTAATCGCAAGCCAGCGTCGCCGTGTCGGGCGGCAACGCTTGGGGGGAAACCACCGGGAGGTCCTGCTGCCAAGAAATCACCGGCCCGTAGATCGTCCGAACCTGACCAGAGAAGTTGATCTGCCGAACCGAGCCTTTGTAGTTGCCCGCCAGATTTTGCTGGAAGTGAACCCGCAAGAGTCGCAGCCGCGGCTGGTTACTGCTAGGTGGCGTGGTTGCCGCGGGGGCTGAGCCGGCGAGATTCGCCAGCGGGTTACTGCCCGACGAGAGCCGGACCGATCGCACCCAGCCAGGCCCCGTGCCCGCAATGGCGCCAGTCTGCTGATTGATGGTCAGCGTCGCGAGTTGAGCCCGCTCGTGCGAAGTTGGGCCTTGTTCATCGAGGGTCCGATGGTCGATCGTCACGCCATCGCGGCATTCGATCTGGGCGACTTCGACCGCCCGGCCGCTGCCGCGAGGGCGGTCGATCTTCTTGCCAAACGTGATCGGCTGGCTGAGTGTGGCGATCAGTTTGTTGGTTCGTACCCAGTCGTGCGGACCTTGGCCAAAGACATCTTTGCGAATGGTGATTCGCCGTCCATCGAACACCCAGCCACCTCGCCAACTGAGGTGCAGGTCGGTAGCGGCGTTGGTCTGCTGGCCGAACAGGTCACGCGTGGTCCGCAGGGTGGCGTCGCCCGGCCCGTCGGCCCAGAGGCGATTCTTTGCTTGGTCGAGATGCGCGTCGCGGGCGTGCAGCGTCACGCCGCGGGCATTGATGATCGCCTTGGCGGAATTTGCCGGGGCGTCTTCGGCGGCGCCATGAATGGTGAGCCGAATGTCAGACGAGAGATCGTCGACCCGCAGTCGGGCGCCACGCACCCGCAGCGGTTCTTCGCCCGGCTTGGCGTTGAGTTCGCGAAAGTCGACCGCGCCGGTGCACAGCAGCGTCGTTGGCTCGGCCCGTTTGCCTGCCAGTTCGACTTCTAGCTCCGCCGACCGGGCCGTCAAACGATACGGCACGGGACTTTGCTGCTTTGGCGAACGATTGCCGCCAGTCGCACCCGCTTGCCCGGCGAGGGCAAACGCCGAGGAGCCATCCTGGGTCGCGGGCAATGGCGTGTTCGGCTGCCGGACGTCTGATCGCTTGTTACTGAGTTGGTTGAGCACCCAGACGGTAAGCGTATCGGTCGCCGCGGAGATTTTCAGCGAGTCGACTTCCACGCGGCCATCGGCATCAATCCGCTCGGGGATAATGGCCAGCCGGTTGTCGCCTGACTTGCCCAACTCAATCGCCGGCCCCTCTTTGCCATCGGGTAGCGTTTCGCGGAGCGTCGCCACCAGCCGCTCGGCCGTCAGTTTGCCAAGGCTGGTCGATTTGATTTCGGGCCGGCCGACAACCGTCAGCAATGGATTGCCACGCTCGTCCGGCAGCAGCGTGACGGGGAACTCGACGCCCGCCGCCTTGCCCCAGCGGGCTTCAATCATTCGGTCGGGTTCATTCTCTCGGGGGACCGCCCGGAGGTAGCCAGGTCCGGCGACCCACATTTTGCCAATCGCGGCCGCCGAGCCTTCGGGCGGATGTTCGTAGCGAATGATTGGCGCCTCGACCAAATTTTCGCCGCGGCGAATTTTGGCGCCGCCGCCATCGAGCGTCAGCTGCCGATGCAAGAAGTCGAATGTCAAACTACGCCCCCGCGCCTGGGCGCCCCGCGACGGTGAGTCGACTTTCACCGGGTCGCCGACGGCTTCCAATCGACGAGGCTGCAGCTTGCCGAGGGCCCGCTTTTGCCGCTGGGCGACTTCCGGCTCGCGGCGAGGATCGATCCGCACTTGCTGGCGATCGTCGCCCGAGCCGAACGACAATCGCAACTCGCGACAGGTAAGTTGGTCGCTTTGACCATCGAGGTTCAACTGCCAGGCTCGCACTCGGTCGTGGAACGTGGCAACAAACTCGGTCAGGTCCATCCGGAACGAGCCGGCACAAGTAATCTCTAGTGGCGGCTCGACGCGCGTCGGCTGCCGCGATTCGCGCATGGCGGCGACGGCTGGCGGCGTGGCGCCCGGCGGCCGACGCGAGTAGACGCTATCGAGTACCGGCCCATCGCTCGCCTGGCCCACACCCCATGCCGCAGCGCCATCGTCGTCGGGCGAATAGGCAGTTCGCTTGATGGCTCGCTGCACCGTAGGCGCATGTATTCTGGCGACCGTATCCCGCAGCGGATTGAACTTGCCCAGGTGCAACTGGAGTTTCACCTGCTCGAAGATTTCGATCGACTCGACGCCGGCGATCTTCAGTCCGCCACTTCGCGAGTGTTCTTCTTCTAGCAGCTTGATCTCTAGCCGCCGCCCTCGCCCCGTGCTGCGGCCATGCCGGATCAGCACTTCGTGGGGGGTGAAGACAAGTGTTTCGTTCATCTGCACATCCCGGGTCGAGATGAGCAGATCGTCGCTGGCGTCGGGCTCACGCATGCCACTGCGGATCGTCACCTGCCCGGGGAACAGGCCGTTGGTGATCCGCCCGATGCGGCCCCGCGAGGGTTGGAAGTTTTCGTCAAACTGCAGCCGGGCTCCGCCGGGGGCTTCAAAAATCACCGCATCGCTTGGCGCCGGCTTGCCCGCCTGGCGTCGCGTGGGGAAAAGCACCGCCGCGCACTTGGTGAGATCCACCCGGCCGCGATCATCCTTGGTGTAGTCGTCGATGACGAGCATCACCGGCCCACTTTCGATCACCTTTGGCAGCCCCGTAAGCGACCAATGATCGGCCGGAAAGTAATTG
>JBCDCL010000104.1:0-8022 GCA_039182175.1 Planctomycetota bacterium | reverse complement strand
TAGCACCGTCTGCTCGTTCTCAGGCATCTCTTCGATGTTGTCGCGAATGCCTGCCAAGATCACCAGGTTGGCGATTGCCTGGAGCTGGTTGCTGTTGCCGTAGGCATCGACCAGGGCGCCAATATTCTTCCGCCGGTCTGGCCGGCAGAGCGCCAAGATGAGCGGCTTGTCTTGCTCGAAGTGGAAGCGCGATAGCTCGCTCGTCATCCGCATGCGAGCTTGCTTGAAGTGCTCGTCGATTTCTGGCGAAGGCAGATCGTACTCGTAGTAGGGGAAGAAACGTTCCAAGTCGGTGCCGGGCGGAATCACCTGAAAATTGGCGTCGGGGCGACTTGGATAGAGCCCCCACTGCGAAGCCTGCTCGTGCGTTGTGCTCGTTACAATCATGTCGGCAACGCCCAAGCAGTCTTGCTCGACCGATATCCGGTGATCCATCGACAACAATTTGTTGGCTTGCTCTACCGTCCAACCTTCTTCGAGCAAGTACTCTAGCTTCGGCTTCCCTAGCGAGTGGCCGGTGAAGACAAACGGCACGCCAAAGGCACTGGCCACCTCTTTGCAGATGTAGCCCGCGTCGGCGTAGTGCCCATGGACAAGATCAGGCGTGCGACCCTCGCTACGCGTGAACGCGATCATATTGTCGACGTACTCATCCAAGTGCGGCCACAGCCGCTCTTTGGCGATGTACCGCCCGCCGCCGCACGGCAGCCTAACCAACCGGCAGCCAGGGGCGATCTCTTCGATCGGCGTCTCGTAGTCGGCGTCGACTCGCTTGTCCTTGATGCGACGCGTAAACAGGTCGACGGCGTCCACCTCGGGCCGCTGGGCGAGACTTTTGGCCAGCTCCAGCACGTAGCGAATCTGCCCGCCCGTGTCCGCGTCGCGTCCCATCTCGACATTCGTCGGACGGATCAGACCGTGGATGCTAACGAGCTGAATGTACATAATCTCTCTAAGCCTTCCGTGATTCGCCCCGTTCGGCCGCGTACGCTTACGATCGCGACCCGCTATTGCCAGTTATCCGATTGCCCGTCATCCGATTGCCACCCATCAGGCCCGAAAGCAAATCGACAGGCGGCAGCAAACCGCATGCCGTTCCCTTCACGAGCGATTACCCCCATGGTACCAGCGAACACTCCCGAGCCACACCGCCTGCTCATCGGGCTGGGCGAAACGCTGTTTGACTGCTTTCCCGACAAACAGGTGCTTGGCGGGGCGCCACTGAACGTGGCAATCCACGCCCACGCTCTGTTGCAAGCCGCTGGCGGCGCCGCCCTGCCAGTCACACGCATCGGCGACGACGACCTCGGTAAGCAGGCCCTCGAATCGCTCCGCCAGCGAGGCTTGTCGACCGAATGGGTCCAAGTCGACGGCGATCGCCCCACCGGACGCGTCCGCGTTACGCTCGACAAGACCCGGTCCGCCCACTACGAGTTTGAGAAGAATTCCGCCTGGGACGCCATCGCCTTCACGCCAGAACTCGCGCAGCTAGCCGCTCGGTGCGATGCGGTCGCCTTCGGCACGCTCGCCCAGCGCTCGCCGACTAGCCGAGAGACCATCCAGCAGTTTCTTCAGTCTGCGACCGGCGCCGTGCGGCTGTTTGACGTCAATCTTCGGCAGCAGTATTACGATCGCGAGATTCTGCACGCATCGTTCAATCTCGCAAGCACCGCGAAAGTGAACGAAGAAGAACTACGCATCGTGCTCAATCTGGTGGCCGACGACGCGCCGGAGGACAACTCGCTGCCCGATGCGGCTGAGCAGTTGCGGTCGCTCTATGATCTCGATTGGTTGGCCGTCACACGCGGGCCGGAGGGCGTTGCCCTCGCTATCGAGAACGAATGGATCGAAGGCAAGAGCGTACCACTCGACGCCGAGCGTCACCCCGAGGCCGACACCGTTGGCGCCGGCGACGCCTGCTGCGCCGCTCTCCTAGTTGGCACGCTGCAGAAACTCTCGACTGACCAAACCCTCGCCCTAGCCAACGCCTGCGGCGCCCACGTCGCCTCCCAACCCGGCGCCACACCCTCACTACCCGAATCGATCCTCAGGACGGCAACGCCGTCGCTGGAGTAAAGAGTGGAGCTACAAGGGCGTCGAGTATGCTATCAATCGACCAAGCGATACGTGACTGCTCGACAAACGATTGTTCGCTCGGCACAACTTCGGTTCGGAACTGCCACTAAGCGTGCTGGCTCCGCATGCAGGTCTGTGGCGTGCGACCACGAATTCGTCTGCGTGAACTGCTAACAAGAGCAAACGCATATGGCGATTTGCAAAGAGCAACTAGCCTCAACAGCTAGAGGCAACCGTCCGAATACCATCAAGCCGCCGAGTCACTCCTCCGGCTCAATGACAGCCATCAGGCGGCGGTGGATTTCTGCTAGGCGGGCTTCGTCGGTCGGTTTGGATTCGTCACGTTCGGTGACGTAGAAGGCGTCGACAACTTGGTCGGCAGAGGTAGCGATCTTGGCGAAGCGGATTACGAGTTGCATCTCGTGGACGGCGCGGGCCAAGTCGTAAAGCAATCCGCGGCGGTCGACGGTGAAGACTTCGACAATGATGCACTGGTCTGACAGGTCGCTATCGATGCGGACTTCGTTCGGCAGATTGGTGAGAGCAGCTTGCTTGGCGTGTTGCTCGGCGCCCCAGACGCGAGGGAAGGTGGGCGGACGATCGCTGTCGATGCTGGCGACAAGTTTTTCGCACAGCTCGGCGATGCGGCCTTCAACGGAGCCGGCGCCCGGCTCGCCTGCGAGTGGCGCCGAGGGGCCCGACACGATGTAGCGGAGCAGTAGCAGGTCGTCGTGCAGCACGCAAGTTTCGGCTTCGAGGATCGGCAAGCCGGCGGCGCTGATTACGCCTGCCATGCTGGAGAAAACGCCGCGAGCGGTGCCACGATTGACGCCGGCGATGATCTCGGTGGTGTCGGGCGGACCGGCTGGTCCGCCCCACGCCGTCGCCTCGCCGGGGCCGAGAGCTTGGAACTTTCGCAGTAGCGCCAATACCTGCCCCGGCGGACGCGAGGTGACCAGACTTTCAGGCAAGGCGTTAAACTGCTGCTTGAGCCAGGGGTCGTCGCGGTCGGCCGGGTTGAGCAACTTCCACACCGCTATCCGCATCGCATTGCGGCGGTCTTGCACCCGCAGCCGTGGCTTGGGGCTCAAGGCTTCGGCGGCGTTTCGTAGCAGATCGGTCAGCATGCTGACCTTCCAATCATTGAGCACACCCGGACCAACTGCCGCCAAGTCGGCACACGTTAGCACATAGAGCAGTTCGAGCGTCTCTTTCGAGCCAACCTCCTCGGCGAACGGCGTGACCAGCTCGGGGTCGGTCGTGTCGCGGCGAAACGCCAGGTGCGACATCCATAGATGCCGGCGAATGAGAAACTTCAGCTGGTCGATATCCCGCTCGCCCAGGCCAAGCCGCTGTCCGTTGTGCTCGGCAATGCCAACGCCCAACTCGCTGTGGTCTTCCTCGTGCCCCTTGCCCAGGTCGTGCAGCAGCAAGGCAAGGTGCAACTGCCGCTTGGGGATGCGATTGTAAACGGCGCCAAGTCGATCGGTCCGCTCGGCGAACTGCGTGGCACACTCGACGGCGCGAATGCAATGTTCGTCGACGGTGAATTTGTGATACTGGTTGAACTGCAGCAGGCAGCGGGCGTGGGTGAACTCCGGCACGACTTTTTCAAGCACGCCCAACTCGTGCAACCGGCGCAAGAGTGGGCCGAGCTGCGTAGGGTTGTCGAGAATTTCGAGGAATCGCTCGCGGGCAGAGTCGGTCAATTCAGACGAATACTTCGGCGCCGCGCGGTAGACCAAGTACCACGTATCTTGGCTGATCCGGCGGTCGCTCAACCGAGCCAGATCGACTAGCCGGAGCGCCTCGTCGAGCCGCGTGTTGAGTTTCGATCGGCCGCTGGCGGTGGCGGTTATCTCGTGGGTGTTGAGTCGGTAATCCTTCTCGATACTCCGCCCAAACACGGCGCCAAGGACCGAGGTCACCGCCGGCCGTGGGCACGAAAGCTCCGTCACGCGGGCAGCCAAAAACCAAATGTGCCCCGCGTGGCGGAAGTAGTCTCGCATGAATTGCTCGACCGGCAGCATGCCCTCGCGACCACGGTAGCCAAGCTTCTCTGCGAGGCGAACTTGCTCGCCTCGATCTAGGGCGTCGCGTGATTTGTCGGCGTGAAAGTGCGAATCGTTGCGAACCCGCAACATAAACTCACGCGACGACGCCAACCGGCGGTGATCGAACTTCGACAGCACGCCCTTCATATGCAAACGATCAATATCGCTGACGCCCGTGTTTACGAACCAAAGCCATCGCAGCAGGTGCAAATCACGCAGCCCGCCGCGCGAGCGTTTGATGTTGGGCTCGAGCAAGTAGACCGTCTCGCCATACTTCTGCCGTTCGCCTCGCCGGGCTTCGACGAAGGCGGCGCACATGGCTTTGGGGCGCCGCTGGATCATCCTTTCAAATGCTGTGGAGAAGCGTTCGTAGAGCGGCTGTTCGCCCACAAGGTGGCGAGACTCGATCAGCGAAGTAGCGATCATCGGCTCGTTGCGAGCGAGGTTGATCGCTTCGTCGACCGTTCGCAGACTTTGGCCCAGTTGCAGGCCGACATCGAAGATATCTTGCGTCAGCCGCTGGGCGAGCCGCTCCGCCTCGGTGCGGACGCGGGGCTCGTACAGGAACATCAGGTCGACATCGGAGTGCGGCGACATTTGCCGCCGGCCGTACCCGCCGTGCGCAACCAGAACGCAGTTCTCACGCAGCCGCTTCGCTTTGCCTTGCGGCATGTCGGCCAGGGCGGACTCGAACAGACGCACGAGCGCCGCATCGACCGCGGCGGTCAGCTTTGCACAAACCTGAACGCCCGTTAGACCACGCTCGTGCTGCTGGCGAATCTCCTGGCGACGCTCCGCCAGCTGCTGGCGAACCTCGAGCACTTCGCTGCGTAGTCGCGAGCCGGAAGACGCAGCAGACAAGAAAGAGACCTCGGCGGGTGGTCGGTCGATCGACGCTAGGAACTAGCGGCTTGTCGGTGGCGCCGCTCCCGATGCAGCGTTACGGCTTGGCGCCGGCGACACTCTGGATTCGCCCACTAGACGGACCGTGGCGTGTGTTTACAGGGCTTCGCCGCCGGTCTCGCCGGTGCGGATGCGAATGGTATCGGACAGGTCCGAGACAAAGATCTTGCCGTCACCGATCTGACCCGTTTGAGCAGATTTAAGGATGGTGTCGATGGCTTGCTGGAGGCGATCGTCGTCGACAACGACTTCGATCTTTACCTTCGGCACAAAGTCGACCGCGTACTCGGTGCCCCGGTACATCTCGGTGTGACCTTTTTGACGGCCGAAGCCACGGACTTCGGTGATCGTCATGCCGGCAATACCTTGTTCGCTGAGGGCGTTCTTAACGTCCTCAAGCTTGTAGTGGCGGACGATCGCTTCGACCTTCTTCATAACGCTTGACTCCAATATACCGAATACTTCCTCACGGAGCGGACGATCGGCCGGAGGGCCGGCTCGCCAACTCTGCCATCATAGCAGAACCGACGCCCTAGCGGCGAGGCTTGGCAGGCACGTCGGCTGCGGATTTTCTACCAAGGATCGCTGCTACACAAGGATTGAATGCTGGGGATCGCCAATTCGGCCGCTCCCGGCGGCGACCTCACTTTGCTGGCCGAACCGTGGCCCGGCTTACGTCAGGATGTAACCCTCTTCCTCGTGATCCGCGAGGTCGAGACCCTGGCGTTCGCCCTGCTCGTCGATTCGTAGGCCGATCGTAACGTCGACAATCTTAAGCAAGATATAGGTCACCACAATGCTGTAAATCCAGGTGACGGCGGTCGCCACGAGTTGGCCTTGCATTACCGTGCCACCCTCGATCAGGCCAAGCTTTTCGCCCTCGGCGATGTCCCAGCAGGCACGGGTGGCGAAGACCCCCGTTAGGATGGCCCCCAAGGTGCCGCCCACACCGTGCACGCCGAAGGCATCCAGGGCGTCGTCGTAGCCAAACTTGCTCTTCATACCGCAGGCGATGGCACAAACCACGCCAGCAGCGGCGCCCATAATCAACGCCGGCATCGGATTCACGAACCCGGCAGCGGGCGTGATGCAAACGAGTCCTGCAACGGCGCCCGAGGCGACGCCCAGGACACTTGGCTTGCCTCGAGTAAGCCATTCGTAAGCGGCCCACGCAACGGCGCCCGCAGCGGCCGAAAAGTGCGTCACGGCAAAGGCACTAGCGGTCAGATGGTCCGACGCCAATTCGCTACCAGCGTTAAAGCCAAACCAACCGACCCACAGCATCGCGGCGCCAAGGGCGGTGTAGGTCAGGTTGTGCGGCCGCATATCGTCTTGGCCCCAACCGTTGCGGCGGCCAATGACCAACGCACAGACAAGCGCCGAAATTCCCGAGCTAATATGCACAACGGTGCCGCCAGCAAAGTCGAGCGCGCCGCCTGACCAGGAGTTTTCTCCACCGAAGGCCAAGATGCCGCCACCCCACACCCAGTGGCAGAGCGGGCAATAGACGACCGTGCCCCATAGCACCAGGAAGACGGCCATCGCGCTAAACTTCATCCGCTCGGCAAAGGCGCCGCAAATCAGGGCGGGCGTGATGATGAAGAACATGCCTTGGAAGAGCATGTGAGTCAGCCGAGGGATGACGCCCTCCATCGGTTCGACCGGTCCGTCGGCGCCTTCGGGCCACGTGCGCTGCACATCGTTCATCATCAGATAGTCGCCGTTACCGATGTAAGGATTGTCGCCGCCGAACGCCAGCGAGTACCCATAAAGGGCCCACAAGACGGTCATCAATCCCATCAAGAACAAGCACTGCATCATGACGCTCAGCACGTTCTTTTTGCGGACCAGTCCGCCGTAAAACATGGCGAGCCCGGGCGCGGTCATGAAGAGCACCAACGCACAGCAGGTGAGCATCCAGGCGTTATGGGCAGCAAGCTTTGCCTCGTCCGCTGCGGCAGCGACCGATTCGAGCGTTGGCGCCTCGTCCGACTCCGGAGCCGACCCTGGTTCTTGAGCCAACACTGCGCCCGCGAGACACAACACCATTCCCAACGCCGTCAAACCAAACCGCAAGCGTTGGCCAGAAAGAAAACCCGCCATGCCGATCTCCACCTAGAATTGAATCGAATCTGCTTGGAAAAGCTCGCGACTGCCGGCGACTGAGGTTTGCCAGGAGACCGCGCTATTAGATGAGTGGGCAGGACCAAAGGTCCTATTGCCCTCCGAGCCATACCGCAGCGAAGGCCATGCGGCGCCGCCCGGCTAGGGCCAACTCCGCCACAGAATAGGCGCCCTGCGAAGCCGCGTAAAGGATCGGCGGCAGTAAATCGGCCGATCTTTCTCCGATCGCCCGCTACCTACCACTATCGGTGGCTGGGACTACTGCTTTTGCCAGGGCACGTCGTCAATTCCGGCCGCCTGGTTGGCCACGCGGGCGAGCACAAAGAGCAGGTCCGCCAGTCGATTGGCGTACTGCACAGGCGTCTCGCGGACCGCCTCGCGGTGGCCGAGGGCGACAATCAATCGCTCCGCCCGGCGGCAGACGCACCGTGCTACGTGCAGCTGAGACGCCGCACGATTGCCTCCTGGCAGTATGAACTGCTTGAGGGGCTGCAACCGTGCCTCGTGGGTGTCGATCGCTTCTTCCAGTGCCGCCACGTGGTCGGCCGAGAGAAGGTCGGTACCCTGCTCTTCGGGACTGGGCGCCGCTAGCTCGGCCCCGAGGTCAAACAACTGATGCTGCACCGTGCCCAGCAAACCATCGAGCCCACCTGGGTCGCCCTCGGTAGCCAGTTCTGCCCGCACAACGCCCAGCACGGCGTTTAGCTCGTCTATCGTGCCGTAGGCTTCGATCCGGTTATGGTCTTTCGAGACACGCTGGCCACCGAAAAGAGCGGTCTCACCTTGGTCACCGGTGCGGGTGTAAATCTTCATACTGCCTGTTTTCGGAAGAGGCTTTCAGTGCTGGGTCGAAATCGCGCGTCAC
>JBCDCL010000103.1:0-8050 GCA_039182175.1 Planctomycetota bacterium | reverse complement strand
GCTGCTATTGCCGCCAACGGCGGCATCGCCCCACCGGCGGACTTTGGCCACTGGCAAGAGGGGACACAAAGCACCATCTACGGGACATTCACCCGGCAAGAGGCGGCGCTCGATCCCATCATCACCTCAGGTACGCGGAAGTTAGTGACCACGCTCGACGCGGCGGGACTGGACGACATTGGCTGGGACGTGGCCGACCCAGGACTGCTGCCCGGCGACTACAACTTCGATGGCACAGTCAATGCGGCCGACTACACCGTCTGGCGTGATTCGCTCAAGACAGGCGCCGTGGTTGGCAGCTACGCCGGCTGGAAGGCGAACTTCGGTAGCACAGCCTCAGGCCAACTGACGCAAAGCGTCACAACTGCAGGCGTGCCCGAACCGGCAGCTGTTTTAGTTTGCTGCGTTGCGATGCTAGCACTCATCAGCCAACGCCGTCGGCTCTGTTAGTTTTTTGCAGCCTTACGTCGCTCATACGCACGCCGCCTTGTCGGCGAGCGATCTCTCTTGCAGCCAATGAGGTTAGGCGCCTACTATCCGCGCCCGTCCGTCGCGGTCGGTCGCTAGCAGTTGCGATCGGGGGCGCCGCGGGGGGTCCCTTCGTTGTCTGTGACGTTGCGGTTCATCGTCGAACCGACCGTCGTGGCGATGATCTGTGCTTGGAGAGATAGCGATGCGTATGCTGCGACAAGTAGCCTGCCGTGCGAACCTAGCCGTAGTGTTGGCGGCATCGATGGTGTTGGCGATGTCGACCGCCTCTGCCATGGGTCAAAATGGTTGGACCGGCGCCCAGCCTGACAATCGCTATGGAGCGGCTACTACTTCGCCGGCAAAGCCTGCC
Source organism: Planctomycetota bacterium (assembly GCA_039182175.1). Lineage (GTDB taxonomy): Bacteria > Planctomycetota > Planctomycetia > Pirellulales > Lacipirellulaceae > JBCCQL01. The sequence goes on along the minus strand of JBCDCL010000103.1, from coordinate 7,209 downwards.
GGTAGCGACTCTCGCTTCGGCAGCGCTGCTTCTAGCCAAGTGCAACCCTTGTCGACGCCTTCGGCACTCGGGTCGCAGTCCTCGGCGGCGCCACTTGGTTCACAGTCGTCAAACTCACGGTCATTGGCTCCACTCGGATCGAACACAAATCGCCCCGCGGCGACTTCGCAAACTTCGTTGCGTGGCATGACCGCCACGCGTGCGGGTGGCTTATCGCACGTGTCGGTCACCAAAGGATCGGGCTCGCTGCCGAACGATCACGGCCAAGTCTGGCGTGAATACGACATTCGCCCCTACACGCTACGCAACGCACAGGCTGAGCATCCGGAGCAGACGATCGTCGACTGGGTTCTGCGAGAGACCGGCTACGAGGCCTGGCACTCTGAACCTGTTGGCTTGCTGAGCGTTAACCGCGAGACGCTCCGCGTTTACCACACGCCGGAGATGCAAGGCTTGGTTGCCGACATTCTCGATCGCTTCGTCAACAGCCAAGCCGCCAACCAGGCTTTTTCGCTCCGCATTGCGACCGTTCGCAACCCAAACTGGCGAGCGAAGGCGTTGCCGCTGATGTCGCCAATTCCCGTCCAGTCGCCCGGCATGCAGGGCTGGATTATGCCGAAGGAGAATGCCGCGATTCTGCTATCGCAACTTACCAATCGATCCGATTGGCGAGAGCATAGTGCATCGAATCAAATGGTGCTCAACGGACAGAAGGTGCTGCTTTCGACGATGCGGCCCCGTAATTACATCAAAGGCGTAATTCGGACCGACAATGCCTGGCCTGGCTTCCAACCCGAGACAGGCCAATTGGAAGAGGGCGCCACGATGGAATTCAGCCCGCTGCTGTCCCTCGATATGAGTTCGGCCGATGCAGTGATCAAGATCCGGATTCACCAAGTCGAGAAGATGGCGAAAGTGAAGCTCGACATTCCGACTGCTGTAACCGGTAATCAGCGGATGGAAGTCGAAGTGCCGCAAATGACGATGGCGAATGTCCACGAGCGGTTCCGCTGGCCGGCGGACCACGTATTGGTGCTATCGATGGGCGTCGTGCCACCACCGACGCAAACCGCTGGTGGCGGGCTGATGGGCATGATACCAGGAGTGAACAACTCGCCTCGTGCCGATGGGCTGTTGATGGTCGAAGTCAAAGGCACCGCCATGCCGAGCGCAACGCCCGGCGCCCCCGGCGCCCGCACCGCCCTACAGCCTGGCGCCTTCTCGGGCCGCTATTGATTTGACGGCGGCTCTATAGAGGGCAAGGTCTCCGGGTGCGTGTTGGTTTTGCCGTTCGGTGGGCCTCGTGTACGCCTTCCGCCTAGACCGCCTGCTCTGGTAAGCTGCGAAGGCTATGACGAACAGCAACGATAATCTGTCCCGCCGCGTCGTAATTTCAGGCGTCGGCTTGATCTCACCCGTCGGCAGCACGCCCGACGAGCTTTGGTCTGCCCTGGCCGAAGGTCGCAGCGGAGTCGTTCGCAACGAGCCACTCGCCGGGCGTGAGTTGCCGATGAGCGTCGCCGGCTTGGCGACCCAGTTCACTGGCGGCATTGGCGATTTCGGTCCGCTGGAAGGCGCCAAGAAGAAGGCCATTCGCAAGGGGCTGAAGCTCATGTGCCGCGAGACGCAGATGGCGGTCGCGGCTGCTCAGCTTGCCTTGGCAGATGCGGGCTTCGCAGACGAGTCGCCTGATCCAGAGTCGTCCGGCGTGGTGCTCGGCAGCGACTATATGCTGACGATGCCCGAGGATTACCAAGACGCGATCGCCAAATGCACTGCTGAGGGGACCTTCGATTACAAGCAGTGGGGCGACGATGGGCTAAGCGATATGCAGCCGCTATGGATGCTGCGGTATCTGCCCAATATGCCTGCAAGCCATATTGCCATCTATAACGATCTACGTGGGCCCAACAATTCGCTAACGATGCGTGAAGCGAGTGGCCTGATGGCGATTGGCGAGGCCCTGCGAATCGTCGCCCGCGGCCACGCCGACCGGATGATCGCCGGCGCCACGGGGACGCGTGTATTGCCGATGCAGGCGATTCACGCGATGCAAACGGAGAAGCTGGCCGAACCGACCGGCGATCCCGCCACGGCAAGCCGGCCATTCGACAAGCATCGCACTGGCATGGTGGCGGGCGAAGGCGCCGGCATGGTCATGCTAGAGTCGCTCGAATCTGCCCAGGCTCGGGGAGCCAAGATCTATGGCGAAGTGCTCGGGTTTGGCGCTAGCCAAGTTTGCGATGAACAACTGCGTGGCAAGAACGATGTCGCCTTGGCCAACGCCATGAAGGTCGCGTTGCGAGACGCCGGCAAAGAAGTCTGCAGCATTGGCCATATCAACAGCCACGGACTGGCATCGCCCCAAGCCGACATCGAAGAGTCCCAGGCGATTGCGAAGGTGTTTGGTGAGGACTCGCCACCGGTAATTGCCCCCAAAAGCAACTTTGGCAACTTGGGCGCCGGCGGCGGTGTGGTGGAACTGATCGCCAGCCTGCTCGCCATGGAGCACGCCGCCCTGCCCCGCGTGCTCAACTACTCCGAAGCAGACCCTGACTGCCCCGTCAACGCAGTCGCATCGGATGGCACATCGCCGGGGGATTCGTTCCTGTGCATCAACACAACCCCGCAGGGACAGGCCGCAGCCGTTTGCATCGCAGCCTGCTAATGCTGGGCGATCTCGCACACCAGGGCACGCGAGCCGGGGCGATCGACATAACGCGGGTTGACACACCCAGGGCCCGTTTTACACTTGAGCAGTACAGTAGAAGCGAGCGCAGGCCCCCAAGGCACGCTCATTTAGGCCGGCTTTTGCCGGCTTTTTGCGTCAATAGGAGCCAGCGGCTCCACGGCCCGGCTCGGACGCCACGGCCACAACTCGGACAATTTGGACAACCTGACAACTCGAACCACCGGGCCAAGCGTCCGCGATGCCGCCGCCCAAGCAGCATCGAAAAAGGAAATCTCCGCCATGAACGCCCAAGAGATCCTGCGAATCGTCGATGCGATCCACCGCGACAAGAACATCGAGAAAGAGATTGTCTTTGAGGGGATCGAGCAGGCGCTCGTTTCGGCGTTGAAGAAGTATTACGGCGAGGAAGCTGAGGTTGAGGTCGCGATCAACCAAGAAAATGGCGAAGTCACCGCCACCTGCGAGAACGAAACGCTCGACTCTGAGGAGGTCGTCGGCCGTATCGGCGCCCAAACCGCCAAGCAGGTGATGATCCAGAAGATTCGCGAAGCGGAGCGTGACGCCCTTTACGACGAGTACGACGAGCTAGTCGGCCACATGGTCAGCGGCGTTATCCAGCGGTACGAAGGCGCAGCCGCAACGGTCGCCCTGGGCAACGTCGAGGCCATCTTGCCTCGCAGCGAGCAGATCCCCGGCGAGACGCACCACGCCAACGAGCGGGTTCGTGCCACCGTGTACGAAGTGCGTAAAGCGGGCAGCCGGGTCAAGGTGATCCTGAGCCGCAAGTCGCCTGCCTTGGTGCAGCGGCTATTTGAACAAGAGATTCCCGAAATTGCCGACTCGGTAATCGAGATTCGTGCGATGTCGCGTGAGCCTGGGTATCGCTCCAAGGTAGCGGTGATCAGCAGCGACTCGCGAGTCGACTGCGTCGGCGCCTGTGTCGGCGTACGCGGCAACCGCATCAAGAACATTGTCGAAGAACTCGCCGGCGAGCGGATCGACATCGTCCGCTGGGATGACGACCTCGAGGTGCTGATCCCCAACGCCCTGCAGCCGGCCGAGGTTGAGCAGGTCATCCTCTGCAAGATGCTTGGCAAGGCGATCGTGCTGGTGCAGGAAGACAATCTGTCGCTGGCCATTGGCCGTCGCGGTCAAAACGTCCGCCTCGCGAGCAAGCTGTCGGGCTGGGATATCGAGATCATGACCCAGGAAGAGTTGGCAGAGTCGATCGACCAAGCGGTCGAAGGCTTTAGCTCGCTCGACGGATTAGAGTTCGAGGTTGCAGAGAAGTTGGTCGAGGAAGGTTTCCTCAGCTACGAAGAACTCTCGATCATCGAGCCGGACGACTTGATGCAGATTGGCGGGCTGACCGAAGAGCAGGTTGACCATATCGTCGAACAGGCCGAGGTGCGTGCCGAAGAAGCAGAAGAAGCGGCCGCCGCAGCTCGCCGCCTGAAGAAAGAACAGCAGCGGATCGCCGAAATCGAAGCCGCCGCCGCCGAAGCAGCCGCTGCAGAGGCCGGAACGGCAGCAGAATCGGCCGCCGACGCCGATGGTGATGGCGAGGCGGCAGCGACCGGCGATGGCGACGGAGCCGAGCCTCCCGAGGCAGCCGCGACCGATGGCGAGCTGGCGGAAGCCACGGAGGAGACGCCGCCTTCGTCCTGACGCGGCTGAGCGGGCGGGACGGCATCGCTCTGCGAGAAACGGTTCGGTTGTAGAGGCTGTGGCGGAAGCGGCCGATTATGCCAGGCGAAGGGCCCCTGCCCCCTTCCGCGATTGCCCCGATCTGGTCATGATGAGGGGCTACCGTTTATCGAATCTGCCTGCATACGTGTGCGGGCGACCCGAAGCTGGTGTGTCGACGCCCCGCAAACGGGGTATCGGTTGGGAGGCTTCCGTATGGTTTCGTAAGCTTTATGAATTGGTCGCCGGACAAGCCGGTGGCGACAACGAACGGGCCGCCGACAAGCTGCTGAGATCGTCCCCTCAGCAAAAGTCGATCCGCCTGTTCAACGGAGAAAGAATCCTTGGCGATTCGCATTTACGCACTCGCGAAAGAACTCAACATCGACAGCAAAGAGCTGGTCGATGTCTGTACCCGCGCCGGCGTGCCTGACAAGGGCTCGGCACTGGCAAGTCTGTCTGACGACGAAGTAGCCGTCGTCAAAAAATTCTTGGCGGGAGGAGACTCCGCCCCTGCTGGCAAACCTTCGGCGAAAGCCGCGCCGCCCGCACCAGAACGCCCCAAAGCGACTGGAGATGGCGGGGGACGGATGAAGGTAATCGTCACCCCCAAGCCCGCGCCGCTGGCCGGTCGCCGGAAGAAAGCAACCGACGCGCCAGCAGAAGAGGCGCCCGAAGCCGACGCACCAGCCGTCGACGCTCCGCAGGAAGCAGCGGCAGATGCGTCGCCTGTAGAAGAAGCTCCCGCGGCCGGCGAAGCGGCATCGGATCGCTCAGCGCCACTCGCCGGAATGCTGCGACGCGAAGACTACATCGGCCCTGGCGGCGCCTCAGGCAAAATGCCAGTCGTCGGCGGCGGCAAGAAAGACAAAGACAAGGATCCGAAGAAACGCGGCGATGCACCAAAAGCTCGTCCCGTGGTGAAGCTAGCGGCAATGCCAACCAAAGCGCAGCCGCCCAAGCCAGCAGCGAAGAAGGACGATGGGCCCACCCAGAAGCCCGACATGAAACTACCCGCCGATGTTTTGGGCGGCGGCAAATCGGGCGGCCGGCCACTCGCCGACATTTTGCGTCGCAAAGAACGCACGCTTGAAGCAGAGAAGCTCAAAGAAAAATCAACCGGCCGCGCCGGTCGCGTGGGCGGTAAAGACGACGATGACGGACGCGGCAAGGACGGTCGTAAGCCAATGCTCGGCGGCCGCGAGCAACGCCAGCTGAGCCGCACACGCGGCCGCGGCCGGCAGCATCAGCCTCGCCGCAACCTGCGGACACGTCGCCGCTCGGGCGTTAGCACTGCCGCACCGCGGAAAGGTCGGATCGAAGTGCAGCTGCCCTGCACGATTCGCGATCTGTCTGAAGCAGCAGGCGTCCAGGCGCGTGACATCCAGCGGATTCTGCTTGACGAAGGCCTCGGCCTGGCGGAAGTCAATCTGAATGTGCTCATCGACCCCGAGCTAACCGAGCTGGTCGGCGCCGAGCTGGGGCTGGAAGTCGATTTCCTCCAGCCCGAAACGCTCGAAGACAAAGTCTTCAACCGGATCGAAGATATCCCAGATCCCGAAGAAGACCTAACCACTCGCCCGCCGATCATCACCTTCTTGGGGCACGTCGACCATGGCAAGACGTCGCTGCTCGACAAGTTGGTAGGCATCGATGTTGCCAGTGGCGAAAGTGGCGGCATCACTCAGCACATTCGGGCCTATCAAATTGGCAACGAAGGACGGCCGATTTCGTTTGTCGACACGCCTGGCCACGAAGCCTTTACCGAGATGCGGGCTCGCGGGGCGAATGTGACCGACATCGCCGTGTTGGTCGTTGCGGCAGACGATGGTGTGATGCCTCAGACCGAAGAAGCAATCAGCCACGCCCGGGCCGCCGAGGTACCGATCATCGTTGCGCTAAACAAGTGCGACCTGCCCGGCGTCGACATCAATAAAGTGATGGCCGACCTCGCCGCCAACGAACTGCAGCCCAGCGAATGGGGCGGTGACGTTGAAGTCGTGAAGACCAGTGCTTTGACCGGCGAAGGACTTGACGATCTGCTCGACACGATCCTCACCGTTGCCGAACTGCACGAGTACCAGGCGAATCCCAAGCGAGCCGCGATTGGCACCTGCCTAGAAGCACGGCAAGAGGCCGACATGGGTGTCGTATCGAAGCTGATCGTGCAGCGAGGTACGCTCCGCGTTGGCGACGTGATTGTCTGCGGCGACGCCTACGGCAAAGTTAAAGCGATGGTCAATCCACTCGATCCGGCATCGACTATCGAGGAAGCGGGACCGAGTGCTCCGGTTGATTTGCTGGGCCTCGATACAGCGCCGTCCGGCGGCCAGCCGTTCTATGTGCTGGACGATATTTCCGAAGCGCGCGAAATTGCCGAGGATCGTGGCCATCAGCTACGCACCGAAGACCTTGCAGGCGTCGGCTATCAGCAAGTGACGCTCGACACCCTGTTTGATCGCCTCGAAGGCGCCCAAGAGGTGCAGACGCTCAACCTGATCATCCGGGCCGACGTTCGGGGGTCGATCGACGCGATCAAAAAGGAACTCGCCAAGCTCGAGCATCCCGAAGTACGCCTGCGAATCTTGCAGGCCAGCGTCGGTGGTGTCACCGAAGCCGACATTCAGCTCGCGAACGCGTCGCAAGCCATCGTAATCGCCTTCAACGTGGCGCCCGACGAGCGGGCCCGTGCGATGGCCGATCATACGGGCGTCGAGATTCGCCGCTACAGCATCATTTACAAGATCACCGACGAGCTGAAGCAAGCCCTCGAAGGCATGCTTCGGCCCGAAGAGCGAGAGAAGGATCTTGGTCGGGCGTTGGTGCAGCAG